>JACRNN010000080.1 GCA_016234955.1 Deltaproteobacteria bacterium
CCAGTCCGGGAACGGGAGCGAATCGAGGTCCTTTATATATGGCCTCTTCGTAAAGGTTGAGCTCTCTCTGGACATCAGCCCCGCGATGCCCGCCACAGATCCCTTTCTGACGAGGGCGGAGGCGAGCTCATACATCGTCTCTTCCCCCTCGCCCACCACCACGTAGTCGCACCCCGTGCCGATGAGCGTCTCCCTCGGGAGGACCGAGGCGTGGGGGCCTCCGATGACGACTATCTTGCCCCTGTCCTTGAGCACCCTTGTCAGCTCGGCCACCTTCGGGTAGTAGTCGCTGAGGCAGTTTATGCCGACCATGTCGGCGTCCGCGCACCTCTGCGCTATCTCCGCGTGCGTAAGGCCGAGGTTCAGTCCGTCGATTATCGAGGTCCGGAACCCCCTCTCCTTCAGGTACGATGATATATATCCGAGGCCGAGCTGCGGCGTTATGAGATGGCTGTGGTAATTGGGCCTTGTAAGGGCTATCTTCATCTTCAATTCCTCCCTGGTTCGTTATTGTTAAGGGGTACGCCGCAGCCGTCCGAGACCGCCGTGTCCAGCTTCTTGGATAGGCAAACCGCGCCATTCTCCTCGATCCTTTTCTCCCTCAGGCGCATCAACACCTCCATGTTCGCGCTCTTTTTCGGAACGAGCATTGAGAAGGCTATGACACCGGCCCCCGCCATCATGGCCGCGAAGGCGCGTCCAGCGTCCTTCTCGGCCTCGGACAATGAACCGGCGCGTACCGCGTAGACCGTCAGCACGGCAAAAAATACCGAGAGCATTATCAGTATCGTCTCCGGCCTCGCAACCCTTCCCCACTTAAGCCAGGTTCTCCCCCTGAGGCGCGATACCGCAAGCCTTGCGGCGAGGATGATAAAGACCACCCATGCGATGTTTGACGTGACCTCGGAGTTCAGGGGCCTCCGGAGGATGAGCATCATGTCCGCAAGGATGACGAGTATGATGAACGCCTTGAGCAGTCTTGCTCTCGGAGTGGCCTTTGTCCGCCTGAAATAGACCATCGTCGCGACGATAAGGCCTGAGAGCGCGATTACGCCGGCCGTCCTGTAAGTGTCTGAGAGGTCGTAGCCGGGCACCGCGCCCTCTTTATCCGACGATACAAACTTCCTGGTGACAGTGGGGTCCTTCGCGAAGATGATTCCGGCCCTGTAATTCCTTATCCTGATCTCGAACGTATCGAGCGTTTCCGGAGGGCGCACGATAACCTTGAGCAGGTGCCACTGTCCGTCCCCGGGGTGCGCCGCGCTCTTGAAGTCGTTGCCCTTCCTGTCCGAGTACTCGATAACGGCGCCTCCAGGCGTATCGGCCTTTATCCATGCGGCAAGCGTCACGGGCCTCCCCCTGTTGCCGCGCCGGGGCTTTATACTCTGGTAGAGGAATGACCCCCCTCCCGTCTTTGAATAGAGCTCAACGCCGTTTTCCCCGGCCTTTTTAACCGTCGCATCCCCTTCTATCGACCATCCATCCGGCGTCTCCTTCCACTTCCGGAAGTCGGCGTTCTGAAGGAGGTTATCCTGCTCCATGCAACCGGCAAGGAGGGATATGAGAGCAACGGCGCATATCATGAACAACGTGTGCCGCTTAAGCCTCCCGGTACGGACGGTCGGCATCCTATATGCCTTGAAGCTCCCCGCGGCAAGCCGCGGGGAATCTTCGACATGCAAGGAAATATCTATCTCCGATTCGCTCGCCTGGCCTCCGCTGGCCAAGCCGCGGGCCTCGCGCTCGCTATGCATGTTGAACGAATATCCCATCATAGGCCTTGAGCGGATGATTTTCTTGGGCCGGCGGCCCTGACTCCGTTATATGCACGTCCCTTATCCCGATGCCGATATATATCCCCTTGCCGTGCGGGTCCGCCTCCTGAAAGTCCCCAGCCCCCTCCGCCATCACGCCCCCGTCCGTTGCCTCGAAATTCAACACCCTGGTGTCGAACGGTTTTATGTGTATCCCCCTGATTACGTATTCCTGCGGCGCTCGGCCCGCGATGAAACCGTACTTATTCCCGTCGGCGTCCCTTACCACGAATCCGACCGCATCCTTTGCCGCGCGCGCGGTAAAATGGAGGTCGCAGTAGAGTTCTCCGCGGTTAAAGGCCGTTATATTCACCACCGCGTCCTTGCCGCTCCACATCCAGGCCACCCCGTCCATCCATGACAGGCTCGGCTTGATATACGGATTGCGCACGTAGTAGTTCCGCCCGCGCCCTTCGAGGTAGTTCCTGAAGTAGCCGCCCCTGTAGAATCCGGAGAACGAGGCGTAGGCCTTCCGCGGCTTTGATGTGACCTCATAGACGATGGAGTCGGGGAACCGTGCCGCCTCTGTCAACAGTCCATCCCTCGCATCTATGCCAAGCGGCCCGGCCATCTTGTCCGTCCTGACCACGATATACCTGACCCCGATGTATGAGAGCGCGCTCAGGGCGTTCTCGGTGTTCGCGAAAATCTCGTTTGCCGGCCCGCCCCCGGTAATAAGGGCGTTGAGCTTATCATTGGACGGCGCTGGGTCGTGCCCTGACGCGCCGAACGGGTTTACAAGCCTTTTCCCGTGTATCGTCTGCCCGAAGAACGCCTCATATCTCCGCGTGTCGTAGAGCGAGGTCAGCGGGTATTCTATTACGGTGAAATCGCCTTGCCTCTGCGCGAGCCACCCGTAGGCCGAAGGGACCATCTTCAAATCGACCGCCGATATCCCCGGATAGAACTCCGTTGCGAGGAGCGCGAAAAACAAGGTAAAGAGGGCGAACCTTTTTGCCCGTCCGTCCATCCGCGTCCCTATCTCCTTGAGCGCCGTGCCGGCGAGGACGCAGGCCGCCAGCAGCACCAGCACGATAACCCTTCTTACGTCTACGAATGGCGGGACCAGCGCATGGAAGTAATAGATGGGCGTATAGAAGCTCAAATCCCCTATCCTGACCCTGGGCGGGGGGATGAGCATGACCCCGACGGCGAGCAGAACGATGAAGTACTCGATGACGCGGTTGCGCTCTCCGGCGCGTCTTATCCGTAAAACGAGCGAGCAGAGCGTAAGAGAGGTGACAACGAGCCCTAAATAGACCATCTTCCCGGCAAACGGGTCGGGGCCTGGTACGAACCTCGACGGCACGAGCGCGCCGAGCAGCGGATGGTCTATCGGAGGAACGAAGTAGCTGTATAGGGGGACCAGGTAAGAATCCGAGATGTTCCTGGACGCCGCCCCGAATACCGGGACGAGGAAGACGAGCGTCGGGACGGCCACCGCGATGGTCCCTACGAGAAATACCGCCCTCACTCGCGCATCCATCCTGACGTACCTTTCACGCACGGAGTCGAATAGAAGAGACAACCCCTTTCCCGGTCCGCGCACCGACGCCGCTATGGCCGTCGGTACGGCGATATAGGCCGCTATCCTGAGCGGCCCGGCCAGGGCTTCGATGGTATTGCCGGCAAGCTCCATAAAAACATACGCCGCGGAGGTCCAGAAAAGGACCTTTGCAAGCGGCGGCGTTTCCGACCCCGGCCTCAGATACTCAAAGGCTATCGGCAAGACCTTCATATAGAGGACGAACACGATAATGGCGAGCAGTATCAGCGCCGCGTAGTAGCCGAACGACAGGAGCGTAAGGGCGGTAAAGAGGAGGAAGAGGACGAGGTCCTTGAAGCTCCCCGTCTTTTCATGCCTGATGAGAAAAAGGAGCGTCAGCGGCATGTACTGTATCTGCGCCCCGTCCATGCCGCCTGACGCCGAAAAGACCGTATGGTACGGCGAGAACGCGTAGGCGAGCGCCGAAAAGGCCGAGGGCGCCGCGCTCCTCGTTATCTCGTATACAAGCAGATACATCCCCGCGGCCGACAGGACGAAGGAGAGGAGTATCATTATGTTGTACGAGGCCACGGGACCCCAAAGAGACGTGAACGGCAGGGCTATCAGGTGGTTCAATACCGTGGAGTGCGTTATAACCACCCCGTACGGGCTCTCCACAAGAGCGGAAAATGAAGGGCTTATGTGGAGGTCGACTATCGAGTGCTTGAACCACCAGATATACCAGAGTATGGCGTAGGCGTCGTCGAGAGAGCCGTTGACAATGGTCTTTATATTGGAAATGACGGGGTAATAAACGGCCGCCGTTATCCCCGTAAATACCGCAAAAAAAATGACTGTCTTTCTCCTGTCCCCGTATGTATGCATATTTTTGTCTATCAGGCCGCTGAAAAAGTCCATCTGCGGCGTTGCCATCGTCGTTGAAGCTCCCCGCGGCTTGCCGCGGGGAATCTTCGACATATAAGGGAGTATATATTTCTATTCGCTCGCTTGACCACTGCGGCGTACGGAAAAATTACGCCTTCCTCGCTCCTCGACGCCTTCGGTCCACCCACGCCAAGTGGCATGGGTCGGGAGCTTTTTGAGCGGCCTGAATGAACCCTCCACGGACTTTGAACCCCAGTGTCTTCAGAAAGTTAAAAAGTAAATTCTGAGTTTTTCCGCAACCGCTATGGCGCCGAATCCGGTTGGACAAGCCTCAAGCAGGATTGGGGCAGGACGATAAATTTTGAACATACGCCCGCCGCTATCCCGGCTCCTTCAGGCGGGCGTATTCGGATGTCCACCGTCGGATACCGGCAACTCTCCTATCCGTCTGGCTCAAACTTTTGCTCGTAGTTATGTTCAGGCGACGGCCGGGAGCCCGTGCGCCGGAGAGACGCGGTTCTTAAAATTCCCCCCAGCAAGCTGCGGAGAATTTTCAAGTAAGGAATTTATCGTTTGCAATTCGCTCGCTCCTCCCCGCGGCTTTTCCGCGGGGAATCCGCTCGCTATGCTTGTTGAAAGGGCGCTCAGATAGCCCTGGAAATGGGCGTGCCCTTCTCGAATTCGGACTGGACTTTCTTGAACTCATCCATGACGACGTCCTCGAGCATCTGCCTTGTCGGCTTATCGAGGGGATGGACGAGGTCCCTGTATGTGCCGTCTTTCATCTTCTTGGCGGGCATGGCGATAAAATAGCCGCTTGTGCCCTTTATGACCTTCATATCCCTTACGACGAAACAGTCGTCGAGTTTTATAGTCACATACGCCTTCAGCTTTTCATCTCCGTCAACGGGAAGTACCTTGATCTCAGTGATTTTCATGCGCAACCTCCTTTAGAGTTTTGGCTGTTTTCGCACTACCGCCGTCGTGGCGCGTTCTACGGCTGTGGCGAGTTTGGATGAATGTTTCGGGGGTTTTTTTGTTGCTGTAACACCGGCAAAAAATTTAAATATTCGACTCGATCATGTGTTGCGCCGGCCGCTCAAGGCTGTTAGGACATCTTAACTGGAAAGCTCTACTGCTATTTTTACTGCTTTGAAGACCCCATGCTTTTAAGCCCGGTGGTGGAAAAAATCCTTAATCGTCAGAGGAGCGGTTTCATGCGACGAAGCAATCTCCAGGCGTTTGTTTTTTTAACGTTCTGAAACCCCTTGGGCCTTGAGCCCGTTGAGGTTCCATTTGCCTAAAAAAGACGAGATTGCTTCGCGGAGTTTACCCTGAGCGAAAGAGCGATATTCTTCGTTGCGCTCAGAATGACAAAGCGAAGGGCTCGCAAAGACGACAAATAGAGTTTTTTCGCGACCTCATAATCTCCATCACTGCCCAACACCCATAGCCGGGAGTATTTTCCCTCTCACTCCCTCTCCCCCTTACCTCGCATCCCCACCCGGCGACTATACAAATTATGTATTGCAATCACGATGCCAATTCATGACAGTCTAAAAAAACCGCGAAATACGTGATGATTTAAAAAACTTTAGTTGATTTTTTTTAAAGTAATGTTGATTAGGTGCATATTTTCTTATGCACCTATGCACAGATAAATGTACTTATACATCTGAAAGGGAGGTGAGCAACGGGGTCACGCGAGTAAACGAGGACATGGCGGATGCGATTGTTGACTTTAATGAATGATTGGTTTACTCTATGCGCATAATGAAAAAACTGACATACGGCAACGCGGGCGTAAACATAGACGAAGGGATGAGGCTTGTCGAGCTTATAAAACCAGCCGTCCGTTCGAGTTTCAGAAAAGAGGTGCTCGGCGGCATCGGCGGGTTCGGCGCGCTCTTCTCCGCGCGGTTCACGAAGCTCAAGGACCCGGTGCTGGTGTCGTCCACGGACGGGGTCGGGACAAAGCTCATGGTCGCTTTCATGGCCGGCGTGCACTCAACCGTCGGCATAGACCTCGTGGCAATGAGCGTCAACGATATCCTCGTAGCCGGCGCGGAGCCGCTCTTTTTCCTCGACTACTTCGCGACCGGCAGGCTCGACGCGAAGAAGGCGTCCGAGGTCATCAGGGGCATAGCCAGGGGGTGCAGGACCGCCGGGTGCGCCCTCATAGGCGGGGAGACGGCGGAGATGCCGGGCCTGTATAAGCCGCTTGAGTACGACCTCGCCGGGTTTGCCGTTGGCGTCGTGGAGCGCAAAAAAATAATAGACGGTTCCCGGATAAGGCCCGGGGACAGGGTCATCGGCCTTGCCTCGAGCGGGCTCCACAGCAACGGGTACTCCCTTGCGAGGAAGGTCATCTTCGAGCGGCTCGGGCTCACGGCCAAAAGCGTGCCGCAGGGCTTCAAGGACGACATCGGCACGACGCTCCTTGCCCCCACACGTATATACGTAAAGCCCGTATTGAGGCTCATCGATGAGTTCACGGTCCTCGGCATGGCCCATATAACCGGGGGCGGATTCACGGACAATATCCCGAGGATACTGCCCGGGGGGCTCAAGGCCGTGATAAGGAAAGGTTCGTGGCCGATCCCGAAGATATTCAGCCTCATACAGGCCGGTGGCTCGATAGACGACGCCGAGATGCTGAGGACGTTCAACTGCGGGGTCGGGCTTGTGCTAATCGTGAGGGAAAAGGACGAATCCGCCGTGATCAAGAGGCTCAAGGCTTTGAGGGAGCGGCCCTACCCCATAGGGGTTATAGCCAAAAAGGGCAGAGGCCCGGACGTCGAATTCACGGACTGAGGGGCTGTTGTCTAACAGATTCCAAAAAGACTCTAAGGAAGCTCTGATTAATTATGTTTTTCTGTCATTCTGAGGAAGCGTAGCGACCGAAGAATCTCGTAACTTATTGATTTTATAGACGTTGAGATTCTTCGCTTTGCTCAGAATGACATGCTATTGCGAATTAATCAGACAGGCTACTCAAAAAGATTCCGACCCACGCCACTTGGCGTGGGTGCCCCGGAGGCGTCGAGGAGTGCGGAATGAGGCGTACTTTTTCCGTACGCCGCAGTGACGAGCGACGATGACAACGAAGCAGATGGACTTTTTCAGTAGCCTGTACTGAGGGGATGCCATGCTCAAAATAGGCGTGCTCGTCTCCGGGGGCGGCACAAACCTCCAATCCATAATAGACTCCATAGAAGACAAGCGGCTCGACGCCTCCATTGCCGTGGTGATAAGCGACAACCCTGACGCCTATGCAATCGAGCGCGCAAGGAGCCACTCCATAAGGACCGAGGTCCTGCCCAGGGGAGGCTTCGCCGCAAGGGAGGCCTATGACCTTGCGCTCTCAGCGCTCCTCAAGGGGCACGGCGTCGAGCTTGTAGTGATGGCCGGGTTCATGCGGATACTCTCGCGCCCTATGCTTGAAGCATTCCCCATGAGGATAATGAACATCCACCCCGCGCTCCTGCCCTCGTTCCCCGGCCTCAACGTACAGAAAAAGGCCCTTGAGTTCGGGGTGAAGTTCTCCGGTTGCACCGTCCACTTCGTTGACGAGGGGTTGGATAACGGCCCCATCATCATCCAGGCCGTGGTCCCGGTCAAGGACAACGACACGGTGGAGGACCTCGGCAAGAGGATACTGGCCGAGGAGCACAGGATATACCCGCAGGCCATCCAGCTCTTCTCCGAAGGCAGGCTCCGCGTCGAGGGCAGACGTGTCTTCGTCAAGGGCGGCGCGGAGGCCGACTCAGCACTTGAGAATCCAGTTGCTACGATATTCGGCGGATAGTGTACAGGCCGCTGAAAACGTCTTTCATGTTGAAGCTCCCAGCGGCTTTTCCGCGGGGAATGCGCTCGCTATGCATATTCAACCGATTGCCACCATGCGGCAAAAAACCCCCGTCATAATAAGCGCCTGCCTTCTTGGGCTCAACACCAGGCACGACGCAGGCTCGGCCCTCTCATTCGAGGTCGTAAGGCTCCTTGAAGGGCGGGCCTTTATCCCGGTCTGCCCTGAGCAGTTGGGAGGGCTCCCCACCCCGAGGCCGAGGGCGGAGCTTATTTGCGGCTCGGGCGCCGGCGTGCTCAAAGGCGACTGCCGGGTAATGGACGAGCGCGGCCTTGACGTCACCGAAAACTTCGTCAGGGGCGCGCAGGAGGTCCTCAGGATCGCGAGGCTTTCAGGGGCTGTCGAGGCATTTCTAAAGGAGAAGAGCCCGTCGTGCGGCCCGACGACGGTGGTCAGGGACGGCAAGACCGTTGCCGGAGAGGGCGTTACCGCGGCCCTCCTTAAGATGGAAGGGGTTGCGGTAAAGGGGTTTTAGTGTATCCTTCGTCATATACTTTATGCTTGACGTAATTGTGAGTTATTATTATAATATAAGGCATAATATTATAAAGTCATGACAAAATAATGAAAAAACATACTGTAAAAAAAATCAAAGCTCTCCCCGAAGTAACAGAGAGCTACCATCAAGAGATTATCGTTAAGCCTGCCAAGCGATTACTTGATGCGTTAGTTGAAAGTGAGAAAAAAGAAGTCTCAGCTTTAATAAAAACTCGCAAGGCTTCTACTTCTTCATCTTCATCCCGATAAGTTCAAGAAACTTATCTTTCGTAATTCCAAGTCCACCTGCCCATTCTTGAGCAATTAACTTCTTCTTTACATTTCCATACACATTAGCAACGAGTATACATGCGATTTTTTTGTCATCATACCCTTTTCGTTTGAGCCTTTCTACCAATTCTTTCTGTGCTTTGATGAGTAACTCTTGATAATTACTGCCTTTTAGCTCTTCGATAATTTTAACAAGAGTAGCATGAGAAAGAGACGTAACATCGATACTCACAGAACCTTTGTCCTTAGATTTGTTATCCATTACAGCCTCTCGTCATTATTTTCGTTCTTTCAGTTAACCCAAGTATTGCCACTCTTTATTCTTCTTTACTCGGTGTTAGTTCTACCTCCAAATCAAGAAGTTTCTTTAAACGGGCCACATCGTTTTTACTCAAATCTATCGGAAGTTGAATTTGGATAACCCTGAATCAAACAGGTCGAATGTCAACTCGATTCATTGGCTCCGCAAGTAACTATCAGACCACGGACTTTTCCATAAGGCTGCTTGATTATTTGAGATGTTGCAGGAGCATCCTAAGTTGCGCAAAGTTTTTAAAATCCATTTAGCGTGATGACGTACCAGTAGTATTTGACAAACTCTGTCAGGAGTATCACAAGGCTGTTTCCGCTCCACCACCCGCTCTCGTCGAAGTTGGGCGTCGATACGCTGTAAGTCTCTATCCTGACCCCGGGCGGGAGGATCCGGGAGAATATGTAGTCGGCCCTCTTCATGTGATAGAGCGACGTGATGAGGATAAGGGACCTGATATCGTAAGCGCCAAGCAGCCTCCTCACCTCGATGGCGTTCTCGTATGTGCTTTTAGACCGTTTCTCAAGTATTACCTTGAACTTCTCCATATCTCTTATTTTTTTGAGGTATATCGAATCGATATCCGCGTCCTCATGGACGCCGCTCAGGATCAAGACCCCGGCCGCCTCCATCCTGAGGAGGTTGAGCCCGGCCTCCACCCTCCCCTTACCCCCGGTCAATACCACGATGGCGTCGGCCTTTTCAACACCCGTCCTGTACCCCATCGTCTCCCGGACGAAGTTCAGGAAGAGAAGCGATATCACGGCGAAAACGAGGAAGACGACTGATAAGAGTATGTAGTTGCGCTTTTTCACCGCGGACCGCCCTTGCGTTTCTCCCATATGGCCGGGGGTGACATGTTAAACCCATCTCCCCTTTAAAAAAAACTTGCTTTTAAAGATTTTATATGTTAAAAAATCTGGATAAATTTTTTGGAGGTTAAGCACATGGCAGCCACATGTGAAGTTTGCGGAAAAGGGCCGGTCTACGGGAACAACGTAAGCCATGCCAACAACAAGACCAGGAGAAGGTGGAACCCCAACCTTCAAACAGTCCGCGCCGCGCATCCGTGCGATGGCATGAAAAACCGACGAGGGCGGTCCGACGCTTCTCAAACGTCCCTGCGAAAAGTAAACCGACCGGATACGACCTACGCTTATCAGACGCACCTTTTGATAAAGATGGATATCAGGATAAAGACCCGCGGAATATGAGCCGTGGGTCTCTTATTTTCGGCACATGCGCGCAGGATTAGCAGGATTATTCGATGGGGATAATGGGGTAATCCCCCCTAACCCCCCCACCCCCTTTAGAAAAGGGGGTGGCATTTGAAAGGGCTATGGCGTCTATCTCTATATCGACCCCCCTGGGCAGACCCCTGACCTCAACCGTCGCCCTGGCCGGGTAAGGCTCGGTGAAGAACTCGCCGTAGACGCTGTTCATCTCGTTGAACGCCGAGAGGTCTTTGAGGAATACCGTCGTCTTTACCACGTCCTTCATCGACGCCCCCCCTTCCTCAAGGACCATCCGCAGGTTTTTAAGGACCTGCCTTGTCTGTGCGGCGATGCCGCCCGGCACTACCGTGCCCGAGGCCGGGTCTATAGGTATCTGTCCGGAGAGGAAGATGAAGTCCCCCGCCTTAACGCCTTGAGAGTACGGGCCTATGGCCTGCGGGGCCTTGCCGGTCTTTATCTCTGCTTTTGCCATCTCCACCCTAATCTCCTCGGTTAATGGTTCGGCCGCGGCGTATTCCCCGCGCCCATGCGCCTGCGGCTCAGACTATCTCCGGCTCGCCCTCTTTGGCAAGGCCCTTTATCCGCTCCACCTTAAGGACCTTTTTAATCTTCTGCAGAGACCTGATTATCTCCTTGAGGTGATCAAGGTCGTTCACCTCGATCTCGAACCTGCATATCGCCCTGTTGTCGTCGTTGCTGGTGTTTATCTCCGCGCTCGATATATTGGCGTCCGCCGACTTGATGGCGTTGGTCATGTCGGCAAGGAGCCCCTTTTCGTTCTTTGAGACTACCTCTATCTTGACGGGCCTGGTGGTCCTGGCCTTCTTGTCCCACGCCACCTCTATCATCCTGTCCCTGTCCACGTGCAGGAGGTTCGGACAGTTGGCCGCATGCACGGCGACCCCCTGGCCGTGGGTCAAAAACCCCCTTATGTCGTCGCCCGGAAGAGGTGTGCAGCACCTGGCGAACCTGACCATGATGTCCTCGACACCTCTTACCATGATGGCGCTCTTGGAGACCTTCTCGGGCTTGAACCTGTCAAGCACCCTCCTGAAGGGGGAGACCTTCTGCTTCTGCCCGAGCTTCTCCGGCGGGAGTATCTTGCCGAGGACCTGCAATACCGAGACCTTGCCGTAGCCTATGCTCGCCAGGAGGTTGTCCATGTCCGGCAGGCCGAACCCCTCCCTCGCTATCTTTTCTATTTCCCCGGACTTGACAGCCCTGGAGTACTCGAGGCCGTGCTTGGCGAACTCCTTCTCGCATATCTCCTTGCCGAGGTCGATGCTCTTCTCCCTCTCGTCGGTCTTTATCCAGTGGCGTATCCTTGCCTTGGCCTTTGAGCTTACCACGAACTTGAGCCAGTCCTTGCTCGGATGGTGGGCCT
>JACRNN010000081.1 GCA_016234955.1 Deltaproteobacteria bacterium
AGGAAGTACCCCCTCGGCCTGAGCCCGGCCACCATACGCGGCATAATGGCGGAGCTCGAGGAAGAGGGGTTCCTGACCCAGCCGCATACCTCGGCAGGGAGGGTCCCGACCGAGAAGGGCTTCCGCTTATACGTCGATTCGTTCCCCAAGCTTGAAGAGCTGGACGAAGGGGAGAAGGACGTCATAAGGAGAAGCTGCGGCGGCCCATGCGCGATGGAGAACGTCCTTGCCGACACCGCGAAGGCGCTCTCCTCACTCACCGGGTGCGCCGGGCTAATGTTCGCCCCGAGGAGGGACATCTTCACGATAAGGCATATAAGGATATTGCCGATGGATGCGGCAAACCTGATGGTGCTCCTGGTGTCGAGCATCGGTGTCGTGCAGACCAGGCTGGTGAGGATGGACTCGGAATTCAAGGGGCTCGACCTCGAGAAGATATCGAACTACCTCAACTCTATAGCCTGGGGGCTTACCGTAAGGGAGTTGCGCCTGCGGATAATAAAAGAGATGCGGATTGAAAAGAACCTCTACGACAAGCTCATGGCAAAGGCCTTAAGCCTCGGGGTAATGGCCCTTGATGACGGCTCCGGCGCCGGGGACGGCGACATATACGTCGAGGGCAAGGTCAATGTCTTTGAGCAGCCCGAGTTCAGGGATAATTTCGAGAGGATGAAGGGGCTATTCGCCGCTTTTGAGGAAAAGGGCCTCCTGGTGAAGATACTCGACAGGTCCATGGACTCGGCCGGGGTGCATATATACCTCGGCTCCGAGTCGATGGTCGAGCAGTTCCGGGGGCTGAGTTTCGTCACCGCACCGTACGGCAGGGACGGGGAGATACTCGGCACACTCGGCGTCATAGGGCCGCTCAGGATGAACTACACGAGGATCATCCCGCTGGTCGACTATACCGCGGGGTTGCTGAGCAAGGTCTTCTATTGACCGGCCGGGGTTTCCGCCGGACACCCTGTTGAACATGCATAGCGAGCGCCCAGCCCTAAGCCCAAGCTGCGGGGTCAAGCGAGCGAATAGAAATTGTTTCCTTACATATCGAAGATTCCCCGCGGAAAAGCCGCGGGGAGCTTCAATTTACCCGCAGCACAATCTGGCCGGAAGGTCCGGCTTGCCTGTCCGGGACGCGGATAGAGCGCGTCCAGCGGCGGTATTCCCGCGGGGCCGTCCAGATCGGCCCCCGGCGTCAGAGGTGATGAGGCATATCATGAAAGACAATGAGTGTATGACAACGGAAGGGCAGGAGACAAACGGGGGCGAAGGCGCCGTGGAAGAGGCGCACGAGATAATCGAGACCCCTGAAGAGGAGACCAAGAGGCTCTCGGGCGAGCTCGCGTCCAGGACAAAGGAGGCCGCGGACAACCACGAGAGGTTCCTCAGGGCCTGCGCCGACCTCGATAACTACAAGAAGAGGGCCGAGAAGGAGAAGGCCGACGGCATAAACTTCGCCAACGAGTCCCTCATCTCCGAGGTGCTCCCGGTTCTGGACAACTTCGAGAGGGCGTTCTCCCACGCCAGGGAGGAGAACCTCGATTCGTTGACCAGGGGGGTGCATCTCATAATAGAGCAGATGTGCGCGGTATTGAAGAAGTTCGGCCTTGAGGAGATAAAGTCCGTCGGCGAGAGGTTCGACCCGGCGGCGCATCACGCTATAAGCCACGAGGACAGCGCCCAGGCGGAGCCTGAGACCGTGGTGAGGGAGTTCCAGAAGGGGTATTACCTGAAGGGCAGGCTCCTGCGCCCGGCCATGGTATCCGTGGCAAAGGCCCCTGAGACCGGAGGGCCGCGCTGAAAGGGGCCGCTTTCGCGGCCTTTGAACATGCATAGCGAGCGCGAGGCCCGCGGCTTGCCGTGGGGTCAAGCGAGCGAATAGAAATAGATACTTCCTTATATGTCGAAGATTAAGCGCGGCTTGGCCAGCGCTTGATCTTCAAGATGCAAAAGCGTCCCGTGGGCTTTCCGCGGGGGAATAAAGAGGGGTTTCAAATTTTTTATGGAAGAGAAAGATTACTACAGGATCCTCGGGGTAGACAGGAACGCGAGCGACGAGGAGCTTAAAAAGGCGTACAGAAGGCTCGCCCACGAGTTCCACCCGGACAAGCACAGCGGGGATAAGGGAAAGGAAGAGAAGTTCAAGCTCATAAACGAGGCCTACGAGGCGCTCAAGGACCCCTCCAGGCGGGCGCAGTACGACCGC
>JACRNN010000082.1 GCA_016234955.1 Deltaproteobacteria bacterium
GAAGTCACCGGGAAGCTCACGAAGTGGTACTTGAAGAAGTACTCCTCGACCGCCTCGGCAAGCGTCCTATTCCCGTCGATGGTGACTACGTTCCTCGACATTATGTCCTTGACCTTCACATTCTCAAGGGCCCTCTTTATCAAGAGTTGCTGATACCCGCTCTCCGCCGCCTGCCTTACGAAGAAACCTATCAACACGGCCCAGATCCCGCCCGTTAAGTTGCCCATGAATATCTGCAGAAGCCCGAAGACGATAAGGAAGGCCGCAAAGCCCTTGCCTATGCCGCTGGCAACCCTGGTGGCGGTGTCCTGGTCCCCGGTCCATCCCCACCAGATCGCCCTGAAGACCCTCCCGCCGTCGAGCGGGAACCCCGGTATCATGTTGAAGACGAAGAGCACGAGGTTTATGAACGAAAGGTAGTATACCACCGCGTAGACGGCCGGGTATTGCTCCCTGCCCACCGCGCCGGAGAGGAGATAGAAGACGACCGCGAGGACAAGGCTGGCCGCCGGACCGGCGAGCGCGACCTTGAGCTCCGTACCGGCGTCCTGCGGCTCCTTGCTGAGCCTGGCCACGCCTCCGAAGATAAAGAGCGTTATCTCCCTTATGTCGAGCCCGAGCCTGTTGGCGGTGTATGAATGGGAGAGCTCGTGTATGAGCACGCAGACAAAGAGCAGGAGGGAGGCGATGCTTCCCATGACCACATACGAGCCGCGGCTCAAGCCCGGGACGCGGAACGGGAAGTACCCGGCGCCAAGGCTCCAGGCAAAGAGCACGAAGACGATGAACCAGGTATAATCTATGGAAATCTGAATGCCCAGTACCCTGAAGAGCCTTATCCCTCCCTGCATCCGCTTGCCCCTTTCCGAAGATACGCCATAAAGTGGAAACCCTTTATCCAATTCTATCAGATTCTATCAGAGACGCACCAGGGCCGCAATACCCTCAGTAGCGCGGATGCCAACTTGGGCTTGCTTAAGCCCCGATGCGCTGATAACATTGACTTGCGGGGCTGAAATTATGGCGATGAAAAAAACAGTTGAAGTAACCGGGCTGACAAAGGATTTCAACGGCTCCAGGGCGGTTGACTCCATCTCGTTCGAGATGTTCGAGGGCGAGATACTGGGCCTTATAGGCCCCAACGGCGCGGGCAAGAGCACAACCCTGCAGATGCTTTTAGACCTCACGACCCCGACGGCCGGGGAGATACGCATATTCGGAATGACGCTAAAGGAGAACCGCGAATATATCCTGGGAAGGGCCAACTTCTCCTCCTCCTACATCTCTATGCCGTACTCGCTCACCGTCCGGGAGAACCTGATGGTATTCGCGCGGCTCTACGGGGTGAAAAGACCGAAGGAGAAGATACTTAAACTCCTTGAGGCCTTTGAGATAGAGGACTTGAAGGACGTGCCGACAAGGAGGCTCTCTTCCGGGCAGATAACCAGGGTCTGCCTCTGCAAATCGCTCCTGAACGACCCGAAGGTCCTCTTCCTCGACGAGCCAACGGCGAGCCTCGACCCGGACATGGCCGACAAGACGAGAAGGCTCCTTAAAGGCTTCAAGGAGGATAACGGGACCTCCATCCTCTACACCTCCCACAACATGAAGGAGATGGAGGAGCTCTGCGACAGGGTCATATTCATGGACAGGGGCCGCATCATCGCAAGCGGCAGGCCGGAAGAGATAAAGGAGCGGTTCCACGGCGCCGACCTCGAAGAGGTCTTTTTAAAGGTCGCAAGAGGGGGGTAAGGGGCCTTTCCCCGGGGTAACAAGCCCCGCTTCAAGGCGGAGACGGAGGTTATGAAGACCGCGAGGATACTTTCCTACACATTGAGGCACCTCTACCTCTACAAAAGGAGCCTGCCGAGGCTCATGGAGGTATTCTACTGGCCCACCCTCGACCTTGTGGTCTGGGGCTTCGTAAGCATATTCCTCGACAGATTCAAGAGCGGCGGCGCACCGGGGTTCATAACCTTTTTCATAGGGGCCCTCATCCTCTGGGACATGCTCTTCAGGAGCCAGCAGGGGATAACGGTGTCGTTCCTCGAGGACATGTGGTCGAGGAACCTTCTTAACATCTTCGTAAGCCCCCTGAGCCCGTGGGAATACATATCTTCGCTCCTCGCGATAAGCGTCGTGAAGCTCATCCTCACCTCTACCGTGATGGTGACGCTGGCGTGGCTGCTCTATTCGTTCAACGTATTCACCCTCGGGTTCTCCCTCATACCGCTCGTATTGAACCTCATCGTCATGGGATGGTCTGTAGGGATCGTCACGACCGCCTTTATCCTGAGGTTCGGCCAGGAGGCCGAGGTGCTGGCCTGGGGGGTCGCGCTATTTTTCCAGCCCTTCTCGGCGGTATTCTACCCGGTATCGATCCTGCCGGGATGGGTGAGGACCGCGGCCTTCTTCATACCCTCTTCGCACGTCTTCGAGGGGATGCGGGCTGTCATGTCAACGGGGGCGCTGCCAATGCGCGAGGTCGTACTTGCCGCGGCCCTCAACGCCGTATATATCGCCGCTTCACTGCTATTTTTCTCATGGAACTTCAAGGTGGTAAAACGCAAGGGGCTGCTTGCCAAGGCAGGGGAGTGAATTTTCTAATGGAGGGGCTGTTTCGCGAGTCTTTCGAGCGTTTCGGTGTATACTGAGAGGTCTTTCTCGGAGAAGAGGACGAAGCGCACGATCGTAAACGCATCGTTGGACCTTATGAAGTCGATAACCGCCTTGAGCGCGGTCTCCGAGGCGTCTTTCATGGGATAGCCGTACGCCCCGGTGCTTATAGAAGGGAACGAGACGCTCTTTATCCCCTTCTCCGCGGCGAGCTTAAGGCTCGACACGTAAGCGTTCCTGAGCTCCGCGGCCTCGTCGTGTCCGCCGTCCTTGTATATGGGGCCGACGGTATGTATGACGTAGAGCGCCTTCAACCTCCCGCCGGTGGTTATCACGGCGCTCCCCGTGGGACACCCGCCAATCTTGCGGCACTCCTCCATTATCCTCGGGCCCCCGGCCCTGTGTATGGCGCCGTCCACGCCTCCGCCGCCGGCAAGCCTTGAGTTGGCGGCGTTGACTATGGCCTCGGTCGCCTCGGCCGTGATATCTCCCCTTCCAAGAGAGAGGGTGGTATTGTTTATCTTTATCTCCATAGCATAAGTATACCACAGTTTTTTTTGACGTTCTGAAAACCCCGGGGTTTTAATGTTTCCTTCGAGGGTCTAATCAAGCGCGGCTTGGCTGGCGCAAGCTGTGGTCAACAGTACCTTCGAATACCCCGTAGCTTGGCTATCGGGGATGTTCAGCCCCAGGAGGGTTTATTAACGTTCTGAAACCCCTTGGGTCTTAAGCCCCGTGATGATTCATTGCCGCCGCCTGGCCAGTATCCGGTAGTGAGAGTCGTTCAGGGAAGATACCTCGACGCCTGAGAACCCGGCCCTCTCTATGAGGCAGGCGGCCTCGTCCGTGTCGAGCCTCTCCTCAACAGGCGGGCCGCTCTCCTCGACCCTCTTCTCCCAGTCTATGACGAGGAGCGCGCCGCCGGGCCGGGTGATCCTCTTTATCTCGTCGAGGAAGAGGTCCTTGCGCTCCGCCTCGTGGAGGACATAGGCCAGGAGCGTGAAGTCGGACGCTGAATCGGCGATAGGGATACTGTACTCGCCGGAAAGGAGCAGATCGACGTTTGGGGGCGGCACCCTCTTGTCCTTGAAATACTCGAGCATTCCCTGCTGGGTATCCGCGGCGTAGACCCTGCCGGAGCGCCCGACTATCTCAGCGGCCGGCATGGAGAAAAACCCGGGGCCGCATCCTATGTCGGCCATGGTATCCCCCTCTTTGAGGCCGGCCTCCCTCAAGACCCTCTCAGGCGAGATGTTCTTGAACCTCTCCTCGCTCAACAGACGCTCGAGGTGGCGCGGGTCGAATTTGTGCATTTAGGTGTTCCCTCCGAAGTTGAATCGATGTTGAACGGCCCCTTACATGCCCCCCGCCCTTATAAGCACGGCAAAAAGCACTATCAGCAGGGCGATGACGAGGTTCGATCTGCCGAAGACCTTCGCGTAGAATGAGAACCTCGGCGAATTGCGGGCCATGGGCCCGAGAAAGAAATCGTGCACGAGGCTGCTTATCACTATTATCACGACAAGTGTCAGCTTTATGGCTACAGTCCTGCCGAAATGCGTGGAGTGGAACGCCGGGTCGAGAAGCCCCCGCAATGAGATTCCGTAGAGCGCATACAGCACAACCGGGCCTGTTATGAGGAGCGTTATTATCGCCACCCAGCCTAATGACCTGTACCTCTTGCCGACTATCTGGTATATCCTGGACTTCTCCCTGGGGTCCTGCAGCGTATTGAGGAACGGGACTATGACAAGCGTCAGGAAGAGCATCCCCCCGACCCAGAAGAGCGCCGCGATGATATGCAGGAACAGGGCTACCTTAAGTAACATTTCAGAAAAAAGCCTCCTTAATCGGGCGTATATCGTTTAAGGCTTTGCGCCGAGCCGCCTCTGCATATGCGAATAAAAAAGGCGGCATGGAGCGATCACCGCCTGAATCTAATCCGGGAGCGACGCAAAGCCTGTGTTAGCGGCGGTTGTAGTCTTTCACCAGTCCAGGTTGTCCGAGATTAACAATTCGTTTTTTTCCAAGTGGTGAGTTGTCTTCATAGGGACGGTCTTATATTGCAAATTGTATTTCTTTGCCCAATGTCTTACTTCTTCCGTATCGTCATAGGTCATCAGGAAATGTCCTTTTACCCGGCTCGTTAGTTTAAAAAGTTTTTCGTGGTCAATGTCAAAATGGGTGTATAGTCGTTTGCCTGCAATGGTGTAAGGCGGGTCAATGAAAAATACCGCATCCGGATTATTCTTATATCGGCTTATAATTTCAAAGGCGTCTCCTTGAATAAAGTCAATTCTCTGCTTGATCTGATTTATAGCCAAAATGCGGTCTCTCAATGTTTTGGGGTACCAACGGGAAGCGATTCCTTTTCCATTTTCTCCCTTTTTGATGAGTCCTGCGCCTTTTGCAATGATGCCGCCATGGAAAATTCTGTTTTTAAGAATAGTTGCAAAGGCCGCGTCCGCTATCGATTTATCGCCTCTTTCAAGTTCCCTTTTAACATTCTCACGTGTTAATTCAAATTTGTAAATTTTGTCTGCCAGCCACTCATTCTTTCCGTTAAACACCGTTTTCCAGACAGCGGCTATTTCCTCGTCCAATTCAATCATTATTATTTTTTTTGCCAACTGTTCAAAAGCAACTGTAAGGCTGACTATGCCGCCGCCGGCAAAGGGTTCAATGAATATGATTTGATTGGGATTAAAACTTTTCACCCATGTGCGAAAAGTTGGAATGAGCCATGTTTTGCCGCCCGGGTACCTGAATGGGCTGCGTTGAGGAACAGACGCAACATTAACAATGGATCCCATGCCGGTCTCTTTCGGGCCTGGTTCAAATATGTTCAACTGACGTCTCATAATTTATTGGCTTAAAATATCCTTCAATGACGGCGCGTCAGGCGCATTGCCTTCAAGTCTTTCGTCTAACCTGTCTTGAAGCAGAGAAATGAAGTCGTGGATATTGCTTGCTTCCGGGGTCGTGATTTTCAGCAGGGCTGGTTCAAATTCCGTATAAATGGTTTCTACTAATGTGAGATTGTACTTCCCGGCCGACTTGTCTAAAACCAAGTCATATAAAAACCACGCTATATCAGCCTTTCCTTTTTTAACCTTTTGTCTCTATATCTTTTTGCTTTGTCAGAGTTGTTAAAAGTTGGGAAACCAAATACTTCCGCCAATGGGTTGTTATTATTTTCGTTAGTAACCATAGTCTCCAATATACAGCAAAACAGGATGTTAATTCAAGGGCCGTTTCCCCGTCTTTTACAATAGAGTAAATTTAACAGCGTCCATGCTTTCCATGACGGATGTCATGTGGAACGCGGCTGAAAGGGCGCCCTCGGAACTCGCCGCGACACCCCGCGCCCAACGCCCGCCATATGCCTATCTCAGAAAGCCCTCGATCCCCTTTCTTATCATCATTACCGCTATCGCCGCGAGGAGGAGCGATACGACCTTTGATATCCCCCTTGCCCCGCTCTCGCCTGTATACCTTACCACCGTATCGGCCCAGATGAATACGAACCATATGATTATGAGGTTCGTGACAAGAGCGGCGAGCGTCACGGTAAACCCGTAGAGGTCGCTTATCATAAGGAGCGTGGTGAGGGCCGCCGGCCCCGCTATCATGGGCGTCCCTATCGGGACTATCCCTATGCCTGTCGTGGGGATGATGTCGGGGATGCCCCTGGCGGTCTGGACTATGTCGCTTATCGCTATGGACAGGAGTATCAGCCCACCCGCTATCTGGAAATCCTTGATAGTTATGCCGAGGACGAAAAAGACCGCCTTGCCCACCACCAGGAACGCAATGGTTATGGCCGCCGCCGTAAGGACCGAGTAGAAAAGGACGGTACTGCGCTCATGGGGGGCCATCTGGCGCGTCATCGAGAGGTATACGGGCATTATCCCCACTGGCTCCATGGCCACGAAGAGCGGCAGGAAGGCGAGCGCGAAGGTCTTCAATATTTCGATAGAGCCGTTGTCCATATCCATGTCATTAATCCCCCCCCCCCGCGAGCCTTGCCGCGCTCACGGGTGAACGCCATCGGTTATCGAAGTTTGCACCGGAACGGTGGCGTATGTCAATATATTATGAACGGTAAAAATACGTCTTTATCCTTCACTGATAACAGATAACCGGGATTAAATTCATGTCGATACTATTATGAGACGATTAATAATTCTCAAGCGTCAAGGTCCGCTTCCATCATAGCCGCACCCTTCCACGGAGACGGACCCCTCCTCCCCGGGGGCCCCACTGACGCTGAACCTCACGGGCAGGAACCTCTCTATCACGTATATGTTGGTAAGGAGATGGGGCGTTACCTCAGTGGTCGTGAATGAGGACCTGCCCTTTGCAAGGGCCATGCATTGAGCGACCTGGTCTGAGAGGTGCGGGTCGAGCGCCCCGGCCCTGTTGAAGTACGAAAAGAACTTGTCCGTTGCCTCGTCCGCGACGTCCTCGGCCCTCTTGCCCCTTGCGCCGAGCGCGGAAAAACCTGCCGCGATGCTCTCAAACCTCGCGAGTATGAAGAGATATGTCCCCCTGCCTGGCGAGGGCGCCGTGAAAGAGGCGGCCTCCGGGTGGATCGATGCGGCCTCAAGACGCTCCACCGCCCTCTTCTCCTGCCTTCCGGCTATATCCAGCGGCAGGTTCGACACGCACGAGCTTACGGTTACGTTGAGAAGTCCCCCGCGGTCGATGACTTCAACAGGGGATAGGGGCGGCCTTGAGGGGTGTACTCTCGCTTCAATCTCGCCGCCGCCTATAGGATAATATCCCTTCTTCGGGTTTTCAAGCTCAGCCCTCACTGAAAACCTTGTTGCCAGGGGCAGGAATACGTGCTTGATATAGTCCGCCGGCGGGCTCCATTCAACGTGAGTGCCGCCCCTTATGGTCACGCGGGAGCCTGAGCCGGCAAAGGCGAGCGGCAGGATAACGGTCTGGAAGACAAGCCCGGTAGAGCCCGCGCTCGATGTTAGCCTGCCGACGTCAAAGAGATAGTCTGCTGGCCTCAATGGCCCCGGGTTGAACGTCAACTCAAGGGAGCCGAGGTCGTCCCCGGCGATTTCGGCCCCGGAGACCTCGGCGGCGGCGCGCACGCTCAGCAGGTGCTGGGGCCTGAGGCCCGGCTTCTTCCTGCGGGCCCTTATATTACAGGCCCTGAAAGGCGCTCCAGTAACGCAGGAGAGGCTCAAGCAGGTGCGCAGTATCTGTCCGCCGCCCTCGCCGAAACTGCCGTCTATCTCTATCGGTTTCAATGTTGTGAAGACCCTTGGGTTTTAAGGCAGGGTATGGAAGAAACGCCCGGAGAAAACCAGGGCTTTGAACCCCAAAATCTTCAGAGCGCTAAAAACATAAACCTCGAGCTTTTCCGGGGCCTGTTAAATCCGGTTGCCGCTGAAACGGCCATGGACTGATAAACGGCCCGCCGGGGCGCCCTACAGTTCGACCCCGTCTATGGCCGTGCCGCAGAACGGGCACCTGCCTTCAACCACGAGGTTCTTCATGACGATAAAGCCGCGCCTCTCAATAAGGAGCTTCTTGCAGTTGTAGCAGTGCGTCGATTCGCCCCTGAGCCCCGGGATATTACCGGTATAGACGTACCTGAGCCCCTCCGCGAGGCCTATGTCCATTGCGCGCTCGAGGGTCTCGGCGGGGGTCGGGGGCGCGTCCATCATCTTATACGCCGGACGGAAGGCGCTTATGTGCCAGGGCATCGACTTATCGGTCCTGTATATCCACTTCGCGATATTCCTCAGCTCCTCATCCGAGTCGTTCATGGCCGGGATAACGAGGGTGGTTATCTCCACCCATATGCCGAGCTCCCTCATCCGCTCTATGGATTTGAGCACCGGGGCGAGCGTTGCCCCGCATACCTTCTTGTAAAAGCCCTCGGTAAAGGCCTTTATATCGACGTTGGCGGCGTCTAACGTTTCCTTGAGCACATCGAGGCACTCCCCTGTCATGTACCCGTTCGTGACGAATACGTTTTTAAGCCCCCTCTCCTTTGCCTGCATTCCGACGTCGCGCGCGTACTCGAAGAATATCGTCGGCTCCGTATAGGTGTAGGATATGGACGAGCAACCCGTCTCCAGCGCCTCGGACACCACCTCTTCGGGGCCGACCTCCTCGCCGGCTATTGTCTTTTTGTCGCGCGGCATCTGCGAGATGTCGGAGTTCTGGCAGTGGAGGCACCTGAAGTTGCACCCTACGGTGGCGATGGAGTAGGAACGCGAAGCGGGCTGGAAATGGAAGAGGGGCTTTTTCTCTATCGGGTCTATGTTCTGCGCTATGAGACGGCCGTAGACATTGGTATAGAGAACGCCCTGCCTGTTCTCCCTTACCCCGCATACGCCCCTTTTTCCGGGGGCGATATGGCAGCGGAACGAGCAGAGGAAACAGTCGGTATAGTTATTTTCAGCCTTTTTATAGAGACTCGCCTCCTTGAACAATAGCCTCACCCCTGCCGCGCCCATACCACTCTCGCCAGCTTTACGTCGTCGCTCCACTTGTATTCGACCTCTCCGTGAAAGGCCTTGTGGAGCATCTGACCTATCCTCTGGGCGAGTTTTTCGGTCGTGGTGGTTATCTCTATCGTTCCAGCCTTGTCCTTGATCTCCATGATGCGCTCAAGGGGGTTGGAGTCCATCGCTATCTTCTCTTTGTTCCGTATGAGGTTCAGTATCTCGTCCCTGTGACCCTTCAGGAAATCGCCCTGAAGGGTCACATAGCCCTCCGCGAAGTTCTCCGTTATCTTCCTGCAGGCCGGACAGATGAGCTTTACCTTCGGCTCCTTGAGGAGCACATCCTCAGGGGTGTTGCCTTTAAGCGCCCAGTGCTTTCCGGTATATATGATGCCGCACTTTTTGCACTCCCCGACGTCTCGCGGCGACTCCTCCGGCAGGTACGGGTCTTTCTCCGTATCTATCGCCTTTTTCTTGACAATCCTCGGCCCTCTGATCCTCGACCCTTTCATAGACACCCCTCCCGTTCTATTGCGTGCTGTATTCCGACAGGCCGCTCAAAAAGCCCCATCTAAAGCTTCTCGAACCTCTCCTTGAGCTTATCCGCCACAGGCGAAAGCCCCGTGCGCTCCAACTCGGCCCATGACATGCGGTGCGGCTGGAACGGCCCATGCCTCCTTAAATACTCGGTCACGTTGTTGGCTACGCGCCTTGTCTCGTCAAAACTCGGGTCATCGAACATGTCATGCGGCCCTATAAGGCGTCCGTCCGTTATCTGGAACCCGGCCCCTATCGCCCTCGGAGGCCCCTCGAACCTCGTGGGGTTGGCCTCATAGAACGGCACGGGCATCAGGGGCCCGGTGTGCGCCCCCCTCATCCACCCC
>JACRNN010000083.1 GCA_016234955.1 Deltaproteobacteria bacterium
AACTCCTCCAGCCAGCCGATGGACTCTATGTCAAGGTGGTTCGTGGGCTCATCGAGCAACAGGAGGTCCGGGTCTGAGACGAGGGCCCTGCCGAGGAGCACCCGTCTCTTGTAGCCCCCTGAGAGCGCGGGGAAATCCGTATCAGCCGGCAGCCTGAGCTTCGATATGACGGTCTCCACCATCTGGTTCGCCTGCCAGCCGCCCTTTGCGTCAAGCTCATGGTGTATCCGCTCAAATTCGGCCAAGGCCTTATCGTCGCCTTCGCCAAGCGTCCGGCTTGCGTTGTGGTACTCGGCCAGAAGTTTATAGATATCGCCGAGCCCGTTGCCGACCACCTCGAAAACCGTGCCTGTAAGGTCATGCGGGACCTCCTGCGTCAATCTCGCCGCCTTGAGCCCCTGCTGGGCCGTAATCTCGCCGCCATCGGGCTGGATCTCGCCGCTGATTACCTTCATGAGGGTGGATTTCCCGGCCCCGTTGCGCCCTACGAGGCAGACCCGCTCGCCCTTCTCTATCTGGAGGTCGATTCCGTCTATGAGCAGGGGGCTGCCGAATCTTATGGTTATACGCTTCAGGTTTATTAAAGCCATCTTGCCCCTTCCGTGATAAGTCAATCGTATATCATACCATAACAAAAAGGGGATTGTCATATATACGGTCCGTCATAACTTTGCATACCTTCGTTGCTCCTCGGCCCGTCGTTGCGGCGCACGGCAAAAGTGCGCCTCACGCCGTGCCTTCCTCGCGCCTCGGCGGGCTCCGCTTGCCGCGAAGCTATGCAAGTGGAAGTTTGTTCTGACGTCCCGTATGCGCGTCCATTTATGACGTTGTGTATGGATTGACCAAATTGGCGCTTTACTGTATTGTTAAAAGCTGGCGGTAAGCCTGGATTTCGTTACGATAGGGCCGGAGGTATTGAAGGAGAGGAATATCGACCTTGAAAAAGAGGCGCAGGGCCTCAAGGATGAGCTTGCCGGCGTTTATGAGTCGCGGGGGTGGAAGCTCCTGTCGGAGTGCCGCCGGATAAGAGACGGGCTTTCCCAGTCGCGCTCAAAAGAGTGAAGACGCGCTTGGGGCCGATGACCACCGCCTGGGACCAGGGAGATTCGATTAATGAAAAAGGGGCCGGCTTCAACGTGCTGACCGACGGACGTTGATAATGAAAAAGGGGCTACGCTCAACGCGTAACCCCTTTATTTTCCTGGTGGAGCAGAGGGGGATCGAACCCCTGACCTCAAGACTGTTAGCATAAAATGGCAAAAAACCATAACCCCTTGATCTCGGTCTGACTTTCCGGTTTTGACTTGAAAATCAAGGGCTTAATTGTTGTCCCTTGATTCCCGCTGTTTCCCTTATGTTCCTCTATTTCCCCCCTGTCTACAACAGTTTTACAACAGTGGAATCTTTGAAAGCTTATGATGAGAGATAGCAGCCGCCGGCTTCCAGAAAAAAATAATACAAAATCAGTACAGCCCAGATCCGTGCCGTTAAACGAGGATGCCTGCAATGCCTTGCTTATCCAGAGGGACAGAGTGGCGGGCACGAGCGGGTATGTTTTTCCGAACGATCTGGGGAGGCCGAGGAAAAATAATTTGCTTCGGGACATGAAGGTGTGCTATAAAAGAGCCGGAATTACCGACGCAGATATACATTCCCTCCGGCATACCTTTTGTACCCAGCTCGCGAGGAAAAATGTCCCTGTCCAGAAGATCATGAAGCTCGCCGGTCATCTTGACATTGAGACCACGATGATTTATGTTAATCTGGTCAATGAGGATATGAGGGATTCAGTTGAGAAGCTGGACTTTGGATTGGGTTTTTCGGAATTGCGGCAAAATTGCGGCACGGCGTTTTCGGGGAGTTTGAGCGAAGCCGTAACCAGTTGAAATTGTTGACAGTCGGGGCGTGGCTCAGCCTGGTAGAGCACCGCGTTCGGGACGCGGGGGCCGGAGGTTCGAATCCTCTCGCCCCGACCATTTTATAGATAGGGTAATAGATAAGGATTCGAAAGGCGCCGAGAGCCGAGCGGAGCGAGGAAGAGGCCGCATGGACGCGGCCGGAAGCGAGGCGGCGCGGCTGGAGAGAGGAGCCAGGAAGGCGACGAGCGGAAGCCGATATCCTCTCGCCCCGACCATTTTAATGTTTCCTTTTTGCAATTGGCGCCTGTGAGCGGCTATTGTGGAAGAACCGCGGCGGCTCTCCAGCCCTCCACGGCTTACTCGTCCTCCTCGATATCAAAGAGCGCCAGTATTTCTTTTTCCTGGGTCTCAAAGAGAGACGGGACCTTGGCGCCCCTCGGCGTCTTCTCCTTGCACTTGCACGACCTCCTGAGCGGGGAATCCACAAAGAGCCTTCCCCTGTGCCACGTCACCGGATAGACCCTGCATATTGTAGGCACTATCGTCTTTGGAAGCCCCTCCACGGCCCATAGATAGAAGAGCGAGCATCCCCTTTTGCCCTTGAGGTGGAACGCGCACAGCCCGTCCTGCTTTCTGACGGCGGTCTCGCGGTATGCCCCTCCGATATAATCCGCGTCCTCTGTCAAGTCGGTCTTGAAGCACTCCTCTATCTTCGCCCCCACGAGCGGCTCTATCAGTTCCCGGTGCCTCTGGACGAGTTTCAGGGTGGCAAGGTCCATGTCGCAGCCCCAGACGCAGCACTCGTCATTGCAGCCGCTTCCGTAGCAACCGTCGCCGAAGAGCCCCTTCCGCGTCCTGACCCTCGGGTCCACATGTGTGATCTTTATCTTTTTCACGGTCTGTCGAGGCCTCCTCGGAAATTTTATAAATCCGTCCGTTCAGATCATAAAAACGGAAAAGGCCCGGGGCGTCCTGCCAGGGCCGATTGTTCAGCGCATAATGTGTAGGGCGCCTCTAAAAATTGCTCTTTTTCCCGATCTCTTTATTAGGGCGAAAATAAAAATGGACACATATTCGCATATATGCTCCGCTTTTTTATTTCAGCGTTCTGAAACCCCTTGGAGTTTCAAGCCCGTGGTGGGTTCATGCGCCCCGCCTCGCCCTCGGGAAAAATGAACCCTCATAGGCATGGGAGCCACCGAGGTTTCAGAACACTAAATATCCAAGGAAGCTCTGATTAATTATGTTTTTCTGTCATTCTGAGGAAGCGTAGCGACCGAAGAATCTCGTAACTTATTGATTTTATAGACGTTGAGATTCTTCGCTTTGCTCAGAATGACATGGGGAGGTAGTATAAAAAGGTGTTAATTTTTAGAGACACCCTGTAAATGACGGGATAACCGTCTTCTGCAGGGGCGCATATAGAGAGATCAAGCCTGCGCCGTGCCATGGGTTATCACGCGAATCTCGTTAACCACGTCGTTGACCCCCCAGACGTACCACGCGTCGTCCTCGGCCGCCTCTTTCTCGGCCTCACTCCCGGCCACTCCCCTCAACGTCACCACCCAGCTCCTTGTGACCACGCTCAATTCGCTTGCGTTGACTATCCCGTCCTTTTCGAGCACGAGGCGCAATGCCTCGGTTATCTCGTCGTCGTTGTCCTCTTCCGTAGGGGATACCTCGAGGCTGTTTATGACGTCGGCAGAGCCGGGGACCCACCATGCCATCACGCCCGCGAGCCTCTTGTGGCAGAGCGACGGCGCCACCCCTTCCAGGTCGATGACGCCGCCACTGACCTCGGCCCTTATCTCCATGCCCCTGAACGTCGGCTCGGAGCAGACGGCGTCGTCAAAGTGCTTTTTTATCTCGTCGTCGGACATCGTGGAGGATGGACGGACCTTGAGCCTGTCTATGACGCCGGAGACCCCTTCAAGCCCCATGCCTATCAGGAGAGCCCTCTTCTTGCAGGCTATCGTCTCAACGACGCCCTCCATCACTATATCGCCCCCGTCCATGCTCAGGTGTATCGGGTTGGACCTCAAGTCTATGTGGAGATGTTCGGTGAGCGCCGCCTTCATGGCGTTTACAGGGCCGTCTTTGCCGGGCATGGTGGAATTCATCCTTCCGGGGTTTTTTTTGACCTGCGCAGTCCCTTGAACATGCATGGCGAGCGCCAGGCCCGCTGGGTTAAACGCGCGAATAGGGACAGGTACTGCCCTTTTGCATCAAAATCTACGTCATTTGTGGCGGACTTTTTTCAGTATATCAGAGCGTCATGCAATTAACAAGCGTTTTGGGGCCGGGCCGGGTGCGCCGCATCCGGACGCAAGAGTAAAAACTTTATATAAACGCCGCATTTCCTCTTGCAAAGGACTCCCTTGTATGTTAAATTTATATATCGACACCCTCTACGGAGAGATTAAGTGGGCATCTGCCCACTTTTTTGTTTGAGCTGAAAGGGGCCTGTTTTCCCGGGGCGCTTCTTCCGGATAAGGCAGGGTCGGGGTGATAGGGGGCGCTTCTTGAGGGGGATCAGGATTAGGGGGCCGGTTTCCCGGGGCGCTTCTTTCGGATAAGGCGGCAGTGGGGATCAAGTTGAGAGGGCGTTTCTTCCCGGTTTTCACGGAATGTTCATATGAAATCAAGGCGGGCTGTTATTGAAAACAGAGGGCCTGGAAGATAAGATAAAGACCATAGCCGGGCCGGTCGTTGAAGGGTTCGGCCTCGAGCTCGTCGACCTCAGGTTCACCACCGGCCACGGCAGGTGGACGTTGCAGGTATTCGTGGACAAGCCGGGCGGGGTCACTATAGACGACTGCGGCGACGTGAGCAGGGAGCTTTCAACGGCCCTCGACGTCGAGGATCCGATACCCCGGAGCTACACCCTCGAGGTCTCTTCTCCGGGGCTGGACAGGCCGCTAATAAAGGAGAGGGACTTCATAAGGTTTTCGGGGAAGAAGGCAAGGATAAGGACAAGGACGGACATGGAAGGCCGCAGGAACTTCAAGGCTACCATAGACGGGGCTGAATCCGGCATCGTCAGGATAACCGACGCTGACGGCAGGCGCTACGAAATACCGCTGTCCAACATAGAAAAGGCGAACCTCGAGATAGAGATATGACGGCGGCCGTTTGAGCGTGCGCAATGCCGTTATATTAACGGTTTCATAATGGTCTTTACATAAAACCAGCCAGCCCACGATGTCATTCCCGCGTGTTTCTGGGCAGTTATCAGTTACCGGTTATCAGTAAAAATACGTTTTTATCCTTCACTGATAACTGACAACAGATAACCGGGATGGATTTTATGTGGATACTATTTATGAGGCGATTAATAAAGCCAGCGGGGCTTCAGAACGTTAAAAAAATAAACTTTCTCAAGCTCAACATATTTGGAGGATTTTAAAAAAATGTCGTTAAATTTGAGCAACATAATCGAACAGGTAGGCAAGGACAAGGGCATAGACAAGCATGTGCTCATAGACGCCCTTGAAACGGCTATGCTCAAGGCCGCCGAAAAACGCTTCGGGCAGAACAAGGTCATAGAGGCCCACTACCAGGAAGAGGCCGGAGAGATAGAGCTCTTCCTCTTCAAGACCGTGGTGGAGGATGTGAAAGATACGGATACGGAGATATCCATCGAGGACGCCGGTGAGCTCGACCCGGAGGCGGTCCTCGGAGACAGCCTCGGCGTCAAGCTCGATTCAAGGGAGTTCGGGCGCATAGACGCGCAGACCGCCAAGCAGATAATCATCCAGAAGGTCAGGGAGGCCGAAAGGAATATAATATTCACCGAATACAGCGCGAAGAAGGGCGAGATAATAACCGGTATAGTCCAGAGGTTCGAGAAGGGCGACATCGTTGTGGACCTCGGCAGGGCCGAGGCGGTGCTTCCCAAAAAGGAGCAGGTAAGGCGCGAGGGGTACAAGCCGGGCGAGAGGATAAGGGGGGTCGTGCTCGACGTCAAGACCGAGGCCAAGGGCCCCCAGGTCATCATCTCAAGGACGCACCCGGCGTTCCTCATGAAGCTATTTCAGATGGAGGTGCCTGAGGTATACGAGGGCATAGTGGAGATAAAGGGCGCGGCCAGGGAGCCCGGCGACAGGGCGAAGATAGCGGTGGAGTCCCACAACTCGGACGTCGACCCCGTAGGGGCGTGCGTGGGAGTAAAG
>JACRNN010000086.1 GCA_016234955.1 Deltaproteobacteria bacterium
TCCTGCATCTCCACCTTGTCCTTGCCCCTTCTCGCGGCAAGGAGGGCCGCCTCGTTAACGAGGTTTGCGAGGTCTGCGCCGGAGAACCCCGGAGTGCCCCGGGCTATGACGTCGACATGCACATCCGGCGCGATGGGCGTCTTTGCCGTATGGACCTTCAGTATCTCCTCCCTGCCCTTCACGTCCGGCTTCGGGACGACGACGTTCCTGTCAAACCTTCCGGGCCTTAAGAGCGCCGGGTCAAGGACATCCGGCCTGTTGGTGGCAGCGACTATGATAACCCCTTCGTTACTCTCAAACCCGTCCATCTCCACAAGGAGCTGGTTCAGGGTCTGCTCCCTCTCGTCATGTCCGCCGCCGAGCCCGGCGCCCCTGTGGCGTCCCACGGCGTCTATCTCGTCTATGAATATTATGCACGGCGCGTTCTTCTTGCCCTGCACAAAAAGGTCTCTGACGCGGGAAGCGCCGACGCCGACGAACATCTCGACAAAGTCGCTGCCCGATATCGAGAAGAACGGCACCCCCGCCTCCCCGGCTATCGCCTTGGCAAGGAGCGTCTTTCCCGTGCCGGGGCTCCCGACAAGGAGCACGCCCTTGGGGATCCTGCCGCCCAGGCGCGTGAACTTCTTCGGGTCTTTGAGGAAGTCTATTATCTCCTCGACCTCGTCCTTGGCCTCGTCTATCCCGGCGACGTCCTTGAAGGTCACCTTCTGCTGGTTCTCGGTCAGGAGCTTTGCGCGGGATTTCCCGAAGCTCATGGCCTTTCCGCCGCCCCCCTGCATCTGGCGCATGAAGAATATCCAGACGCCGATGAGAAGGAGCATCGGGAACCATGATACGAATATGGTGCCCCATGAAGGCGAATCCACCACCGGCTCGGCAACTATCTTCACGCCGCTTGCCCTCAGCTTTCCGATGAGATCCGGGTACTGCGGCAAGTATGTCCTGAAGGTCTTTCCGTCCTTCCCCTTCCCGAGTATGTCGCTGCCCTGTATGGTGACCTCGGCAACCCTGCCGTCCTCCACCTGCTGGATAAAGTCGCTGAAGGAAACCTTATCGGTGGCGGGCTGCTTGTAGCTTATAAGGTTGAACATCAGGACTACCGTGGCTATTATGATGAGCCACATCGCGATGTTCTTATATAACTGGTTCATATGGAATCTTTCCCCGGCTTGAGCTTATAAATAGAGGCGCCCAAATATCTGACTGGTCTAAACACCATTTAAGATTTTGTCATATGTCAAAGGGTTTTACAATAGAAATCTTGCCTTGGAATACCCCTTTCGCGCGATATTAAAATGACCAATATCAATCCCTTGCGGCA
>JACRNN010000087.1 GCA_016234955.1 Deltaproteobacteria bacterium
GTGACGGAGGAGAACCTGAACGAGAGGATAGAGGAGAAGGGGCTTGCAAGGGAATTGAAGCCGCTGGCAGGCGACTTCAACACCATGCTCGGGCGCCTCGAGGAGTCTTTTTCAAGGCAGAAGCGGTTCCTCTCCAACGCCTCGCATGAGCTGCGGACCCCCACCACCATCATCAAAAGCTTCTGCGACGTCACCCTCAACAGGGAGAGGACCGCCGAGTATTACAGGGAGGCCATAGCCAGGATAAAGGAGTCGGTCGACAGGATGTGCGAGATAATCGACAGGACCCTCGTCATATCGAGGCTCGATACCAGGGAGGCGCAGTTCAAGCATGAAAAGATGGACCTGATGGACGTGATGAAGAACGTTATCAGGATAATCGAGCCTTCGGCGGAGCGCAAATCCATATCCATCAGCTTGAGCGGAGGCCCGGCCGTCGTAAAGGCCGACCGCGAGGGGCTCATCCAGGTATTTACGAATATCGTGGAGAACGCCATAAAGTATAATGTGGAGGACGGCCGCATAGATATCGGCATAACCGAGAGCAACGGCATGGCGAAGGTACGCATGGAGGACACCGGCATAGGGATACCGGCCGGGGAGATAGACAGGATATTCGACAGGTTCTACCGCGTGGACGCGGCCCGCAACGTCACCGTCGGCAGCGGGCTCGGCCTGTCGATAGTCCGCTCGATAGTCGAGGCGCACGGCGGGCGCGTGGAGGTCGAAAGCGAACCCGGCAAGGGGTCGGTATTTACCGTCTGCCTGCCGCTAAATACGGAACAGAGGAACGGACACCATTGAAAAGGCGTTTCAGTCCGATTCTCTTGCGCCGCCCTCGCGCAGGTGTAATGCCCTCCACGCTCTTTAAAATTCGCTCGCCAAAAGTAAGAGTTCATGCTATAAATCATGGAATCGAGGAGACGGCTCCGGTATAATAATCACATGGAAAGAACGGATATCCCCAGGAGAAGGCTCGGCAAGACGGACGTAGAGATAACGATACTCGGGCTCGGCGGAGAGGGCGTTTTAAGGACCTTTGGGCATGGAAAAGAGGCCGACGCGCTCATAAACACGGCCCTGGACCTCGGTGTGAACTACTTCGAGTCCGCGAGGGCATACGACGGGAGCGAGTCCTACTACGGGGCCGCCCTCAAGGGCAGGAGGGAGAGGGTCTTCCTTGCGAGCAAGACCCACGCGAGGGACAAAAAAGGTGCGCTTGCCCACCTGGAGGCGTCGCTCAAGGAGTTGAAGACCGGGTATCTCGACCTCTGGATGGTCCACGACGTAAGGACCGAAGAGGAGATTAACTCGATATTCGCCCCGGGCGGGGCCATGGAGGCGTTCATAGAGGCGAGGGACAAGGGCCTTGTGAGGTTCATCGGCGTCACGGGCCACCACGACCCCGTCATATTGAGAAGGTCCATCGAGGCGTTCGACTTCGATACCGTCCTTATCCCGGTAAACCCAGCGGAGCCGCGGCACAAATGCTTCCTTGAGGAGATAGTGCCAATAGCCGGGGCCAGGGACATCGGGATACTCGGCATGAAGACGTACCTGAGGGGAAGGCTCAACGCGCCTAAAAATCTCCTCTTCAGCTACGCCCTCTCCCAGCCGATAACGGCCGCGGTCATAGGGTGCGACGACGTGGACCAGCTCAAGGAGAACGTCGAGGCGGCAAAGGGGTTCATGCCGCTTAAGCACAAGGAGGTACAGAGGCTCACGCAGCTCGTGGCCCCTTACGCAAGAGAGCTCATGCACTACAAGCCCTGAACAGGGAGAAAACCGCAACCCCCTGGGGTTTTAATTCCTGGGAGGGTTTATTTTTTTAGCGCCCCACCCCCCCCCACAAGGGCTTAATCCCACGGAGGGTTCATTTTTTAGCGTTCTGAAACCACCTTGGACCTCAAGCCATTGGAGGGTTTTTTTTAGCGTTCTGGAACCCCCTTGGGGCTTTAATTCCGAGGAGGGTTCATATTGCGCGGGCCGCAATGAGGACGACATACGCCCCGCCCGTGGAGGTCATTCGGTCAGCGCCTCACCAGGAGCCTGTTGGCCGCCTCCAGCGATTTCTCGAAATTGACGTTGTTCGTCATCTCGGGGACGACCTCCATGTACCTTATCGTGTTGTCGGCGTCTATGAGGAAGATGGCGCGCGCAAGGAGCCTCAGCTCCTTTACGAGCACGCCGTAGTTCGTCCCGAAGGAGGCGTCCCGGTGGTCCGAGAAGGTCTTTATCCTCTCTATCCCCGCTGTCGTGCAGAACCGGTTGATGGCGAAGGGGAGGTCCATGCTGATATTCATTATGCCGATCCCTTCCGGAAGCCTGGCCGCAACTTCGTTGAACCTGCGCGCCTGCTGGTCGCACACCGGGGTGTCAAGGGAGGGGGTTACGCTGATGAGCTTGGCGCTCCCCTGAAAGTCCTTGAGGCTTACGGGTTTCAAGTCCCTGCCTGACACCGTAAAGTCAGGCGCCATGTTCCCGACCTTCTGCTCGGCGCCGAGAAGCGTCAGCGGATTGCCCTTGAAGGTCACGACCCCCGTTCTCTCCATATCGTCCTCTCTTTTTAAGGTTCGTTTTCCCCCTTTTCCCATATCCTTAGTACAAGTTTAGACGGATAAGGTTGCGTTGTCAAATGCGCGGGCTCTTTGTCCGGCCCGCAATTTCAAGCGGTCTGTTACGCGCGATATGTTATACTTGGGATTAGTGGAGCATCGGATATCGGCCTCAAGGACGTTTATCGTAAAGGCGCTCACGCATGATACCTCTCAAAGACGACATCCCATCCAGCACGTTCCCCTTCGTAACCATATCCATAATCGTGATAAACGTCCTGGTATTCGTCTACCAGACGGCCATCGGCATTCAGGGGGCGGAGACGTTCATATACAGGACCGCCGCGATACCCTACGATATAACCCATTTCCTCGACGCGCCGACGCGCTCAGTGGCGCCCCCGCCTTTCACGATACTTACCTCCATGTTCGTCCACGGCGGGCTCTTTCACATCGCCGGGAATATGCTCTTCCTCTGGATATTCGGGGATAACGTCGAGGATACCCTCGGCCACTTCCGGTTCGTCATCTTCTACCTTTTCACCGGGACTGCGGCGAGCCTCACGCATATAATAATGGAGCCGGCCTCGACCGTGCCGATGATAGGGGCGAGCGGCGCGATAGCCGGGGTGCTCGGCGCGTACTTCATACTATTCCCGAAGGCCAATATAAAGACGCTCATATTCCTCTTCTTCTTCGTCTCCGTGGTGAGGATCCCGGCGGTCGTGTTCCTCGGGTTCTGGTTCGTCCTCCAGCTCTTGAGCTCCGGAGCGGCGGGCGCCGGAGGGATAGCCTGGTACGCGCACATAGGCGGGTTTATCGCCGGGGCGGCCACGGTATTGCTGTTGAGGCCGGGGAGGGCGGGCAGGCGGTCATACTGAAAAATCAACCTAAATCGGAGGCATCATGTTCCATATATCCGACCCAAAGGACATCAAGAGCGGAAGGGTGACGGACGTCTACTTCGCCAGGACCCTTGAGATACTCAAGGCAAAGGGGATAGACAAAAGGGTGAGGGCCGAGTTCTTCGCAAAGACCCTTCCGGGGGGCTATAAGTGGGCGGTGCTTGCCGGCATCGAAGAGGTGGCGAGCCTTATGGAGGGGAGGAAGGTCGACATAAGGTGCTTCAGGGAGGGCACGGTCTTCCACCCCTGGGAGCCGGTGATGGAGATAGAGGGGATGTATCAGGAGTTCTGCGTATTTGAAACGGCCCTCCTGGGCCTCATCTGCGAGGCCTCCGGGGTGGCCACGAAGGCCGCGAGGATAAGGCTTGCCGCTAAGGACAAGTTGGTGGTGAGCTTCGGCGCGCGCAGGATGCACCCGGCCATCGCCCCCATGATAGAGAGGGCGGCGTATATCGGCGGGTGCGACGGCGTGGCCGTCATAGTGAGCGCGGAGCTCCTCGAAGTGGACCCGATGGGCACCATGCCGCACGCGCTCATACTCGTGCTCGGCGACACCGTGGAGGCGGTAAAGGCGTTCGACGAGGTGATAGATGAGAAGGTCAAGAGGGTCGCCCTCATAGACACCTTCAACGACGAGAAGTTCGAGGCCATGAGGGTGGCCGGGGCCATGGGCAAAAAGCTCCACGCGGTGCGGCTCGACACGCCGTCGAGCCGCAGGGGGGATTTCTACCGCATATTCGAGGAGGTGAGGTGGGAGCTTGACCTGAGGGGGCATAAGGACGTGCTGCTCTACGCAAGCGGCGGGCTCGACGAGAAGGAGGTCGCAGAGCTCGTCCCGGTGGCCGACGCATTCGGGGTAGGCACCTGCATAAGCAACGCCCCGGTGGTGGATTTCGCGATGGACATCATGGAGATAGACGGCGTGCCGCTCGCCAAGCGCGGGAAGTGTTCCGGGGCAAAGGACGTGTTGAGGTGCCCGTCCTGCAAAACCCGGTTTGTCGTCCCGCTCGGCTCGAAAGAGACCGTCTGCGCCTGCGGGGCCCGGCCTGAGAGCCTCTTTACCCCGCTTATAAAGGAGGGCAGGGTGGTCGCGGACCTCCCCAAGCCCGGAGTCATCAGGGAGGGGGTGCTCAAGAGGATCGAGGGGCTGGGGCTTTAAGGCCCGATGCCTGATTTTCTTGGAGACAGGATTCTTCCTTGCGCTCAGAAGCGGCTCCTGTGTTGCTTCAGGCAGAGTGGTTTTGCCGCTCCCTTACAAAGTTTCTGCTTGCATAATATATAAAAACTTATATATTAGTATTATGAAAGAACCTATTGTCAAATCTTCCGGCAATGTATTTCTCGATCTGGGCTTTCCTCCTGAGGAAGCCGCAATTCTTCAGATGCGTTCCGAGATCATGGCTGATATACGGGATATCATCAAAAGCAAGAAGTTGACGCAAGCTAAAGCGGCTGATATTCTCGGTGTCAGTCAGTCCCGGGTCTCCGACTTGATAAGAGGCAAATGGGAGAATTTCAGCCTGGAGATGCTAATTGCGCTTGCAACGAAGGCTGGCATGCGTATCAGCCTTAAAAGGGTCGCATAGACGCGAGTTGACAAGCCGCCCCGCGCCGACCGCTTCGCGGCGGCTCAGCCCGGCGTTAGACCGCTTGACTATGATGTAAAATGAAATTCGTGGAACGCAAAACGATACTCTCAACATGCCGCCAGTATCGCTACTGCCTATGGCGAGATTGGGACATGACGAATTCCAGCCATGCCATGTTCGTGGGGCTGAACCCTTCAACCGCAGACGAGGTAGAAGATGACCCGACAATACGGCGTTGCGTGAACTATGCGAAACGCTGGGGCTACGGTGCACTCTGCATGATGAATCTGTTTGCGTATCGAGCGACTGAACCGGCAATGATGAAGGCGCAAGCAAAGCCCGTCGGTGCTGATAATGACCGCTGGCTGGTTGAAGCCGCGAAAGATGCTGGAATAATCGTCGCTGCATGGGGTGCGAAGGGAACGCACCTGCAACGTGACCAAGCGGTGAGGTTGCTACTCGCCGGGAGAGTATCATGCCTCGGCAAGACAAAGGACGGACACCCAAAACATCCGCTCTACGTAAAAGCTGATGTGAAACCATGCTCATATGCGTGACGTGAGATAGCGGGCTAACAATTCACCGGAGCCGACCGCATAAAGCGGGGCATGTTTTCGGAACATCTTTTCGCGGCGGTTCAGCCCCGTGTTAGGCTCATAGATATGGAGGACGACACGTTGATAAAGCCATTACTCCAGATAATATAGTCTCGAAAATGTGAGAAATTTCCTTGGAAAACTATTTGGAAAAGGCAAGGTCCCAAAGCCGATAACCAACGAAATCTGGCTCGCTTACCGTAAAATTGACAGGAACCATCCGCACATAAGAGAATTTTTTTCGCGGCTATGCGGCAAGGCGTAAGCGGGGTGGATCGGTTTAAGCGAAACGGAACACAACGATTCAATTTTTCACTTTGGAATCTTAAGGAACCTCTGATTAATTCGCAATAGCATGTCATTCTGAGCAAAGCGAAGAATCTCAACGTCTATAAAATCAATAAGTTACGAGATTCTTCGGTCGCTACGCTTCCTCAGAATGACAGAAAAACATAATTAATCAGAAAAGCCAGGGATTGTACTTTTGTAGATGGGCTTAGAGGATGAAGATGAGAAACAGGGCCGGTACCCCGGACAGCAATGTCCGAGGCGTCGGCAGGACCAATCTGATTTTTCCCTTGGTAAAAGACCGACCCAGCCCCACCCGTTTACAACAGGATTATCGAACCGGCGCGGATTAACGCCCGAAGTCCTCCATGCCGCCCGGCATACCGAGAAAAACATTGAAAAAGCCTCTGCCGTTAATATATGATATCTTAAATCCCGGTATTTTATCCAACGCTCTGAAAGCCCGCTGGTCTTCATCCCCCTGGCTGGGACGGCGCCCGGAGCGAAGCAGGCCTCTGGAGCCGGGCTGAAGCGGGGTTGACGTAAGGCCATCTCTAAAAATTAGATATTTTTTCTGAAGTCAAGGAAGGGCGGAAATAAAAAGCGGAGCATATATGGGAATATGTGAGTATTTTTATTTCCGCCCTGACACAGAGGTCAGGAAAAAGAGCAATTTTTAGAGGTGGCCTTAAAAATATGCGTTATTGAGGGAGGCCGTATGGCGGCGAAAGACAATAAGGACTTCACGAGGATACTCGTTCCAACTGACTTTTCCGAGACCTCGGCGGAGGCGGCGGAGTACGCGCTCAAGCTCGCCAGGATGAACAAGGCCAGGGTATATGTCATCCATTCCATAGATACGAGCGATGAGTCGGCGGGGTTTTACCTGCCCCACCTCTCCTACGAAAAGCTCAATAAGGAGATGAGGGAGGCGGCCTGTGCCATGCTCGCGGACTTCTGCGCGAAGCACTTCAAGGGGCTCAAGAACCTGGAGACGCACGTGCTCATCGGCGAGCCGTACAAAGAGATACTCAAGGCCATCAAGGGATTCAAGATAGACCTGACCGTCATGGGCACCATGGGCAGAAGCGGCATAGACAGGCTGTTCTTCGGCTCCACCACGGAGAGGGTCATGAAAAAGGCCGTCTGCCCGCTCCTTGTCGTGCCCCGGCGGAAATAGTTGAAGCTCCCCGCGGCTTGCCGCGGGGAATCTTCGACATATAAGGAAGTATCTATTTTTATTCGCTCGCTTGACCCCGCAGCTTGGGGCTGGGGAATGCGCTCGCTATGCATGTTCATCAGGCCGCTTAACGCCGCAATTCGGCAGGCGGTCAAATAAACGTTAAAACCGGCGGATTGATGTTCGGTATAGGATTTACTGAATTCATTTTGATAGTCATCGTGGCCCTGATAGTGATCGGCCCGGATAAGCTGCCTGATATCGCAAAGACACTGGGCAAGGCCTTTATCGAGTTCAAGAGGGCCGGCGAGGAGCTTAAAAGGACCGTGAGCGAAACCGCCGCTGATCTGGACAAAGCCCATAAGACCGATCCCGCGTCAAACGCCGGCGCGCCGCCCGCTGAGAAGAAAGAGGCCGGGGAAGACAAAGACGGCAAAAAGGCGCCGCAATGAGTTCGAGCGAGAGAGGGATGGCCCTTACCGAGCACTTGAGGGAGCTCAGGAAGAGGCTCATGATATCGGTTGCGGCCGTTGCAGTAGGTTTTCTGGTCTCTTACTACTATTCCGAGACCCTCTACAAGGTCCTTGCCAGACCCCTTTTGAAGGCGATGACGCCCGGGCAGGAATACCTCGTCTTTACCGGGGTGGTGGAGCCGTTCTTCATATACATGAAGGTCGGTTTTGCCGGGGGGATGATACTGGCAAGCCCCGTCATGCTCTACGAGATATGGGCGTTTGTCGCCCCCGGGCTCTACAGCCATGAAAAATACTGGTTCATCTCGATAGTCATATCCTCGCTCTGCCTCTTCGCGGCCGGCACGCTCTTCGCGTACATGGTGGTCTTCCCGTTCGGGTTCAAGTATCTCCTTAGCTATTCGAGCCAGGAAATAAAGCCGCTCCTGTCGATGAGCGAGTACTTCTCGATGGTCACCAAGCTCCTGCTCGCCTTCGGGGTTGTATTCCAGCTCCCGCTCGGGATACTCGTGCTGGCCCGCCTGGGGATAGTCACCGCGAGGCAGCTCCTTTCATGGTGGAGATACGCCGTAGTCCTTATACTCCTTGTGGCGGCCATATTGACGCCGACCCCGGACATCTTCAACCAACTCCTGATGGCGGGCCCGCTCATGGTGCTCTACGCCCTCGGCATAATAGTAGCGAAGCTCTTCGGCAAGAAGAAGGCGGTTGAAGAGCCGGAGGAGGAAGAGGACGGATACGAAGGTTGACGTGTCGGATTGAAAAGCATATATGGCAAGGATGGCGCGTCCCGGGCTTCAAAACGTAGAGGGGGCGGCCATTGCCGCAGGGGGTCTTAAGAGGCTCCTCCCCCCGGGCCGGGATGATGGGCACGGAGGGAGGCGGACGGGCGGGGCTACGGCTAAATCCTGACTATGTTTGTGGCCTGCATGCCCTTTTCCCCCTGCGTGACGTCGAACTCGAATATCATCTCCCTGCTCGGCAGTTGATTTATATCCGTACCCGCGCCAAAGGCGGACTCGTGCGCGAACGCCGTGGCGTAGGGCGAATCGGCCCTCCTGGTGTCGGTAATCCAGATCTCTCCGGGGCCGGTCCTCACGAGATAGCGCATGAACCCGAAGTTCTTGGTGCGGTTGTAGGTGTAGCATACCCCCCTGACCCTTGCCCCCGGCTCTCCCCAGCTCTTTTTCGGGTCTGACCCCTCCACCGGAAGCAGGTTCGGTATGAGGTAGCCGGAGGTGTAGAGGTCGACCTCCCGTTTAAGGTTTGAAGACACGTTCTGGAAGGCCACGGCCTCCACCCTGCACCCCCTGTTCTGCAACGCCCTCACCACCTGTATGAAGTCGCCGTCGCCGGTGGCCATGACGACCTTTTCAAGGTTCTCGGACTGCAAGAGCGCGTCCACCGCCATGTCGAGGTCGGCGTTGGCCTTGCCGAAGCGGTTTCCGGCCTCGTCCACGTACCACATGACGGTCTTCTCTATCACCTTGAATCCGTAGTCCCGCAGGGTCGAGTGGAAGTTGAATGTGCGGTCCCTGTAGTCGTGGTCGGTCTTGGCCCTGTCCTCGTCGTAAGCGACGTAGGCGTTGAGCCTTATCGGGTCTCCGTGGTCGCGGCAGGCGAAGTCCCTCAGCACATCGAACCTCATGCCGTAGCCGCCGTTACGGGTTATGTTGGACACGTCTATGTACAGGCCTATCCTCTGGAGCCTCTGTTTTGGCATAATCTTCCATGTCCTTCTCTGTTTTTATGGAGCAGGCAAAAAGCGGCCCGTTGCCGGCCTTGGGAGCAAACGTCCCCCCCCTGTCATATGTCGAGGTTCGACGCCTCGAGCGCGTGCCTCTCTATGAACGAGCGCCGCGGCTCCACCACGTCGCCCATCAGGGTGGTGAATATGGCGTCGGCCTCTACCGCGTCCTCGACCTTTACCTGCAGCAGGATCCTCTTTTCCGGGTCCATGGTGGTCTCCCACAGCTGATCGGGGTTCATCTCGCCGAGGCCTTTGTACCTCTGTATATTGAGCCCCTTCTTGCCTATCGCCAGTATATGGGCGAGCAGCCCCGTGTACGAGGGTATCTCCTGTCCGGCCCCGTTGTCCTTGACGATAAACGGGGGCTCGCCGATCTCGGCGAGGTTTTTCGCGAGCGCCTTCAAGTCCTGGAACTCGGGCGAGCTTAGGAGCGCCGCGTCTATCGACGTCTCTATCCGTATGCCGTCGCGCTTGGACAGGCATATTATCCTCATGGAGTCGTGCTCAGGTTCCTTCTCCGTTACGAACTCGATCGGGCCAAACCCCTCGCCATAGGCCCTGGCGAACGCCTTTATGCCGTCGATAATACGGCCGGCCTCCTTCTCGCTCCTGAGCGCGTCGAGGCTCAACCCCTCGTTGAGCGCCAGGGCGCTTATGACGTTCCCGTCCTTGCCGCGCCTCTCCATCCTCTTTAACGCCCTCCCGTACCTCGATATCTTTTTAAGGAGCGTGATAAAGGGCTTGCCCTGGAGCGAAGCCTTTTTCCCCTTTGGCGTAACGGTAACGCCGTCGAGCACCGCGTCGAATACGAAGTCGTCGAGGGCCGATTCGTCCTTCAGGTATCTCTCGTCCTTGCCCCTTTTCACCTTGAAGAGCGGAGGCTCGGCTATGTAGAGGTGGCCGTTTTCGGCAAGCGACCTCATCTGGCGGTAGAAGAACGTCAGCAGGAGCGTCCGTATATGGCTTCCGTCCACGTCGGCGTCGGTCATGATTATTATGCGGTGGTACCTGAGCTTCTGCGGGTTGAAGTCGTCGTTGCCGATGCCGCAGCCGAGCGCCATGATGATCGTCCTTATCTCCTCGTTTGAGAGGACCTTGTCGAACCGGGCCTTCTCCACGTTGAGTATCTTGCCCTTGATCGGGAGTATGGCCTGGAACCTCCTGTCCCTGCCCTGCTTGGCGCTCCCTCCGGCGGAGTCCCCCTCGACTATGAATATCTCGCTCAGGGCCGGGTTGGTCTCCTGGCA
>JACRNN010000088.1 GCA_016234955.1 Deltaproteobacteria bacterium
AATACGAAGTTGTTCTTGTTTATCATGCCGCCTATCTTGAAGACGGTATTGCCGCCATCCCTCTTGATATGGACCCAGACCCTCCTGAAGTAGACGAAAAAGGCGAGTATGAAGCCCAGGGCCATGACCAGCGTGCCGGCCCAGACTATGTTGGTGCCGGGGTCCTTGTTTATCGAGAGCCCCGAGTACATCGTCCCGCGGTAACCCGTGAACACGAGGTCCTCGTCCGAGTTCGGTATCGCCGGGAAGACCCCGGGGTACTTGAGGAACAGCCACGGCCTGGACACGAGCTTATCCCCGTTATAGACCTCGAGCATCACGGCCGGGTTCTTCGCCTCGGCTGAATTCGAGTATACCGAATTGGTCTTTTCGTCATACGCGAAGTCGGCTACGTAGCCTATCGGCTTTACCGCATAGGGGCTGCCCGGCAGAGGCGTAAGCGTGTTCCATCCGGCAATGACCTGGGGGTCCGTCTCGCCCGTCTTTTTCCTCTTTATGGCGACCCCCGCCTCCTCTATCCTGTCCCACGCCGTGCCGTAGCTGCTCTGGTAGAAGCGTATCCCCTTGTAGTAAAGCGGCTCGTTGACCCATATCTGCCTGGTAAGCACCTCTTTGCCGCCCTCGATAACGGTCAAGAGGCTGTTGTACAAGAACCGCCGACGTAGACGGCCTTGAAGTCCTTATATCCGGCGAAACCGCCCACTATCGCGCCGAGCAGTATCAGAAGAAGGCTTATGTGCGTGACGTCCGAGCCCAGGCGCCCCACGACCCCTTTCCAGGCATAGATGGCCGTTGAGCCGTCCCCGGACGGGTACTCGACGAACTTGTACCTCCTGGCCTTGAGCAGGTCTATCGCCCTCTGCCTGACCGCCTCCGGTCCGTCGCTCACGGTGGCCGTCGCGTTATGCGAGAACCTGTCTATGACCTGCGGGTCGAACTTGCCGGGCTTGTGGTGGATAAGGCCCTTCCACTTGGGCGGGAACCTCTCGAACGTGCATACGATTATGTTGAGCGTGAGGGCGGCAAGGAACGCCATGAACCAGTAGGAGTGGTACATGTCGTTCAAGCGGAGGGCGAGTATAGCCTTCGTCCACTTCTCGCCGTACTGCGCGAGGTACGCCTCCACCGGCTGGTTCTGCTCGACCACGGTGCCGAATATCGAGACTATCGCGAGCGTTATCAGTACAAAGAGCGTCAGCTTTAATGAATTGAAAAAATACCAGACCTTCGACCCTATGGTCCGGTACCACGGTTTGGCCCCTTCTACGGGCCCCTGTTTCGAGTTTTCCGCCATCTTCCCCTGCGACCTACTTTCTGTTTGTCTGGGCGTTTGTCTGCGCAAGGAACTCGGAGGCGGCCTTGCCTATCTGGCTCTCCGGATTGATGACCCTGGCCTTCTCCCATGCCTCTTTTGCCGCCCACATGTCACCGAGACCATAGGCGAGTATGAACCCCTTGGTGAGCAGTATCCTCTGGTGGTAAGGGTTCTTCCTGATGCCCTCGTTTACGTAACGGAGCCCTTCGACGGAGTTGCCCATGTAGTGTACGGAGAGCCCGAGGTTGTTGTATATCTCGGCGTCGTCCGGCCTGAGGCCGAGCGCCCTCTTATAGAACTCGGCGGCCTCCGTGAACTGCTTGGCCTCGAAATAGACGTCGGCAAGGCGCATGACGAGGTCGACGTCCTTCGGGTTCGCGTCCAGCCTCGACTTGAGGTCCGCCGTCACCGCGTTGAAGTTCGAGGCCCGCGGCTCATTCGCAACGCCGGGGCCCGCGGCCTGCCTCGATGACGACCTTGAGCCGACGTAGTAGCCGCCGGCGCCGAATATGACGACGGCCGCGACTACAACGGCTATGGTCAAAGTCTTGTTCCCCACGCTGTTCCCCTTTTTTTAGTGGCTCAGGCTCGCAAACCGCGCATCGACCGCCTTCCGGATAGAGAGTATGTCCATCCCCTGCCCGTGTAGCTCGTAGGCCATGAACGCCTCGTCCTGACAGACGTCGCAGTGCCTGGCGTGCTCGTCCACGTAGCAGGTGAGGAGGCTCTTGTGCCCGAAGTTCTTCTTGCATTCGCAGTAGCAATGGAGGCTGTCGAGCACCTCGGGTATCTCCCTCGCTATCTCATACGCATGAGCCGTGGCCCCCGTGAACTCAATCGGCGAGAGCGTCATTCTGGTCTCGCCCCCGCGGAGCCCGGCGGCGTTCTTCACCTCCGTCTTCGAGCCCTTGCACGAGGTCAATAGAAAAAAAACGGACAACGCGATGAATGTGAAGACAATCGTCTGGCGGCGCGCAATTACACCCTTCATCTCTTCCCTCCCCCTGTACACAGGCCCGTTGAGCGCCGGACCGCCTTGCTTGCGGCCATTATGGTTAAAATTCCCCGCAGCAAGCTGCGGATAATTTTCAAGTAAGGAATTTATCGTTTGTAATTCGCTCGCTCCTCCCCGCAGCAAGCTACGGGGAATCCGCTTGCTATGCTTGTCGAAGCCGTCCGCAGCCTCTCAAACATGCCGGGCGGGCCGCGCCCTCATATGCTTTTCATGGTAACAGGAAAAGATTAAAATACAATTAACACAGGATTAGGTTATCAAAGGAATCGGCCGAACAAGGCCGCGCGAAGAGGCGGTCTATGGAACCTCCCGGACGTTTTAACGTTTATATGGCTTTCTTTTTCCGGGAGGCGTAAAAGGCGTCCCTTGTCACCAACTCTTCTACGCCGAAGAGGATGCACCTGGTCGGGCACCTCTTTATCGACTCGTCGTTCTGCGGCGCGAGCGAGTAGTTCACCACCGCGAGGTTGTCCTTGATGACTATGCCGCCGGGGACGCCGCAGTCCTTGACGCAGAGCGAACAGGCGATGCAGGAGACCTTGCATACCTTCTTCGCGTAGGCGCCCTTGTCCCTGCTCCTGCAGTAGACGAAGAGCTTGTGGTCCTCCGGGTGCATCTCTATTATGTCCCTCGGACACGCCCTAACGCATGCGCCGCACCCGACGCATTTGTCATGGAAGACTACCGGCAGGCCGTTGCCGTCCATCGCCATTGCGTCGAACTTGCAGGCGTCCACGCACTCGCCGTAGCCTAAGCACCCGTACGCGCAGCTCTTGTCGCCGCCGGTTATGTGTGCGGCGGTGCACGTCATCTCGCCCCTGTAGCTCGCCCTTCTCTCGGCCTCGGCGTCCCCCCCCCTGCATAGCACCACGGCTATCATCCTATTGTGCTCCCCGGCTTCCACGCCGAGGATCTCGGCGACCTTTACGGCCGTGTCCTTTCCTCCGGCAACGCACGCGCTTGGCAGGGCCTCGCCGGCTATCAACTTCTCCGCGAGCATCCTGCACCCCGGGTATCCGCAGCCGCCGCAGTTGCTGCCGGGCAGCGCGCCGGTCACGGCCTCGACGCGCGGGTCCTCCTCGACCTTGAGCTTTTCATCCGCGAAGGCGAGGAAGAGCGCGAGGGCCGCGCCTATCCCGCCCATGCTGACAGCCGATATAATGACATTGCTCGATATCATAATCACCGGAGGGGCTCCTGAGCGCCTCCTTACCCCCTTATAAGTCCGGCAAAGCCCATGAACGCGAGGGCCATCATGCTGGCTATTATTAAAGTTATGGATATCCCCTGGAAAGGCTTCGGTATGTCCGCGAACTCAAGCTCTTCCCTTATCCCGGACATCATCAGTATGGCGAGCGTAAAGCCAACGCCCGTGGCAAAGCCGAAGATGATCGATTCCACGTAATTATATTCCCTCAGGACCATGAAAAGGGCAAGCCCCAGGACCGCGCAGTTGGTGGTGATGAGCGGCAGATAGATGCCGAGCGCCCTGTATATCGCGGGGCTCGATTTGCGCAGGTACATCTCCACAAGCTGCACGAGAGCCGCTATGGCGATGATGAACGCCACGTATTCGAGGAACGGGACGTTGAACCTTATAAGGATATAGTTGTATATGGGCCATGTCACGGCCGCAGTCAGCGTCATGACGAAGGTGGTGGCAAGGCCCATGTTCAGGGCGTTCTCCGTCTTGTTGGAGACCCCCACGAAAGGGCATATCCCCAGGAAGTATGTAAGGACGAAGTTGTTTATGAGCGAGGCGGATATGAATATCAGTATCAGCTTCAAGGTCACAATCTCCTGACAGGCTGTTGAAAAAGTCCATCTACTGCGTTGTCATCGTCGCTCGTCACTGCGGCGTACGGAAAAAGTACGCCTTCCCATTGCAATTGTAAAGACGCAATGGGAACCCTGCCTCACTCCTCGACGCCTTCGGGGCACCCACGCCAAGTGGCGTGGGTCGGGAGCTATTTCAACATGCATAGCGAGCGCCCAGCCCGCAGCTTGGCTAGCGGGGCTAAGCGAGCGAATCGGATATAGATACTTCCTTACATGTCGAAGATTCCCCGCGGCAAGCCGCGGGGAGCTTCAACAGCCTGAACGGACGCGAGGGTTTTTCAACAGCCTGCTAATGCGTCTCTGTCCCGGCGGCCTTCTTAGCGGAAATATAGTTGACAAGGGCGATCAAGGTGCCGAAGACGAGGAACGCGCCCGCGGGCAGTATCATGACTATCCAGGGCTCGAACCACGCGCCAGGCAATATCTTGAACTTAAGGAGGCTCCCGAAGCCGAGAAGCTCTCTTATGGACCCCATGGTGGCGAGGCTCAAGGTAAAGCCTATGCCTATGCCGAGGGCGTCCATGATCGACGGCAGTACGGGGTTTTTCTGGGCGAAGGCCTCCGCCCTCCCGAGTATTATGCAGTTGACGACTATCAGCGGGACGTAGGGCCCGAGCGCCTTAGAGATCGCCGGGAACTTCGCGGCGAGGAACATGTCGGCGACCGTGACGAGGAGCGCGATGATGACGACATACGCCGCGATCCTCACCTGCGGGGCGACGTAGCGCCTGACGGCCGAGATGATGATATTGGAGCCGAGCAGGACAAAGAGCGTGGCAAGCCCCATCGATATCCCGTTTATAACCGAGTTCGTGACGGCAAGGGTCGGACAAGTCCCGAGGACGAGCCTGAATGGAGGTATATCCTGCCAGAGCCCCTTTTTAAACTCGTACCAGAGCGAATGTGTTCCGTCTGCCATAATAATACTCCTTGACTTAGGCGTCGATACCCCTACTTCACCACGGCCGGGGCGGGGGTTGCCCCTTTTTCATCTTCTTTTTCCGCTGCACCGGCTCCGGCCTTCATGACCTCTTCCCTGGGGAAGGCCTTGAGCACCTTCCGTATCGCGTTATTTATGTTCTTGACGACCGCGTCGGAAGAGATAGTCGCGCCGGTTATGGACTGTATCTGATTGGGCTTCTCCGGCTTGCGGTTCTTGATATACTCCACTTTCGGGGTTATCTCCACGCCCTTGAACTGGTTCTCAAAGTCCGGCTCGCCGATCCTGTTGCCGAGGCCCGGCGTCTCCACCTGTTCGAGAATCTTTATGCCCTTGAGCCTGAGATAATCGAGGCTTAGCCCGACCATTATGCTGATATTGCCCTGGAAGCCGCCCCCGTTGGCCTCGAAGGCCAGACCCACGGGCTCACCGTCAGCGCCGATGCCCTTGTAGACCACTAACTTCTCCTTGTCCACGGTCTTCTCAAGCACCTTGTAGTCCCTGGCCTCAGGAAGCACTATGAATATCGCCTCCTTGAGCTCCTTTTCCTTGTTGGCCAGGATAAGCGGGTTGGCGAAACTGTAGACGTAGGCCAGTATTACGCCGGAGAGCGCGCCCACGATAGTCAGGTTGAGGAACATTTTCAGTGTTTTATTCAAAGCCCTTGAATCCTCCGGGATAGCCTGCGAATATCAGTCGGCCTTCGCTCCCTCGCCGAACACCCTTGGCCGGGTATGTTTATTGAGAAGCGGCACGAACGCGTTCATGAAGAGTATCGAATACATCACGCCCTCGGGAAGCCCCCCGAAGAGCCTTATCACCACGGCGAGAAGCCCGGCGCATACGGCGAATATCCACTGTCCGAGCGGGGTGACGGGGGATGTAACCATATCGGTGACCATGAACCACGCCCCGAGCATCGCGCCCCCGGCCATGAGATGGAAGAGCGGGCTGGGGTACTTGGCCGGGTTTGAGAGCCAGAATATGCCGCCGAAGAAGGCCATGGAGCCGAGGTACCCGAGCGGGAGCTTCCAGTTTATGTACCCTTTGTAGCGCAGATACAGCCCGCCTATGAGTATGGCCAGCACCGAGGTCTCGCCCATGGAGCCGGCGACGTTGCCGAGGAAGAGGTCCATCAGCGGGGTGAGCTTGCCCTCGAACTTCATCATGGCCAGCGGTGTGGCGGCCGAGACCGCGTCCACCGCCCTGGCGACCGTCCTCGGCTCGACCCACGTGGTGGTGAGCACCGGGTATGTGGCCATGAGGAACGCCCTTCCTAAAAGGGCGGGGTTGAAGATATTGAAGCCCAGGCCGCCGAAGAGCTGTTTCCCGACGCCTATGGCGAAGGCTGAGCCGAGGATGAACCCGAAGACGGGGAAGTTCGGCGGTAGCGTAAAGGCCAGGAGCACGCCGGTTATAATGGCGCTCCCGTCATGGAGCGTAAGCGGCTTGTCGCGTATCTTCTCCATCGCGTATTCGGTGAGGAGGGAAGCGCCCACGCATACGGCAACGGCCAGCAGGGCCCTAAGGCCGAAGAAATAGACGCTTGCGGCGAGGGCCGGCACCATCGCTAACACCACCGAGTGCATTATCCCCGGGATGCTATCCCTGGTCAGGAAGTGCGGGGACGAGGAGACGATGAACTTCCCGCCCGTATCCGGCCCGGCCCCTGTTGCTCCCTGCGTATTGTTCTCCATAGCCTCTTTTCCGCTTGCTATCAGGTTGCTCAAAAAGTCACATCTGCTTTGTCGTATCGGCGTTGAAGCTCCCCGCGGCTTTTCCGCGGGGAATCTTCGACATGTAAGGAAGTTCCCATTGCAATTGTAAAGACGCAATGGGAGCCCTGCCTCACTTTCTCGACTCCTCGCATCTGTAACTTTTTGAGCAACCTGTTCTATTTTGAGTTTTTCCGCATCCTGCTAGATATATACAGAACCATCGCCCCGGACAAACTACCCAGGAGCTTGCTCCGTGGTATCCGAAGGAACTTGCGTTTACAGCGTGCAAAGCTTGCTGCAAATACAGCGGCCCGGCGCCTACTTTACGGTGGGAGCCGGCTTGGCCCTCGATTTAAGTTTTGCCGTCCTTATCCACTGCAGGAGCGGCCTCTTTGCGGGGCATACGTAAGAGCAGCACCCGCACTCTATGCAGCTTATTCCGCCCCACCCCTTGAAATCCTCTATCATATGCGCCCTGCCGTAGTCGCCGAGCCTGTAGGGCATGAGCCCCATGGGACAGGCCTCCACGCAGCTTGCGCACCTTATGCACGGCCCGTACTTGAGCGGCTTTATAAGGTCGGCCGAGAGCGCCGTTATCCCGGATGTCCCCTTCAGGACCGGCACGTCCAGCGTGGACTGCGCCACCCCCATCATCGGCCCGCCGTTCAAGACCTCCACCTCGGCGTCTTTTTTTATCCCCCCGCGCTGTGAGAGCGCTTCTTCAAAACTCGTGCCTATGCGAAGCCGCAGATTGCCGGGGTTGGCGACCGCGTTGCCGCTTATCGTCACGACCCTCTCTATGAGCGGCTTTTTGAGGACAAGCGCATCGCGGATCGCCACGGCCGTACCGACGTTGTTTACGACGACCCCGACGTCGAGCGGGAGCTTTCCGGTAGGGACCTTCCTTCCGAGGGCGGCCTTTATGAGCATCTTCTCTGCGCCCTGGGGGTACTTGGCCTCGAGCACCACGACGGTTATCTCTGAAGAGCCGCCTATGGCCTTTTTCACGGCCTCGATGGCATCGGGCTTGTTCTCCTCCACGCCAATGAGCCCTTTTGACGCCCCTGTGGCCTTCATGAGGGCCTTGAGCCCGAAGACGGCCTTCTCGGGCTCCTCGACCATCAT
>JACRNN010000089.1 GCA_016234955.1 Deltaproteobacteria bacterium
CTCGGACAACCACTCGGTATGCGATACCCTGAGGACGACGAACTTCGACCCCGGCGGGTTCTGCGAATTCGTGAGGGTGCCATCCATAAACGTAGACAGGGGGGTGTTCGTCCTCCCTGAGAACCTGAGTTTCGAGGAGGCGACGTTCGCCGAGCCGCTCGGCTGCGTCTTGAGGGCCATGAGGAAGGCCGGTATGTCCGCCGGGGCCAACGTCCTGGTGATAGGGAGCGGGATAGCCGGGCTTCTGCACATAAGGGCGGCAAAGGCGCTCGGGGCCGGCTCTATAGCCTCCACCGACATAAACGAATTCAGGCTCGAGGCGGCGCGGAGGTCCGGGGCCGACCACTGCCTGAGGGCTGACGGAGACGTCCCCGGCGCGGTGCGGCGGCTCTTCGGCAGGCCCGCCGATATCGTCGTGATATGCGTGGCGAGCGATTCGGCCATCGAGCAGGCGATAAAGAGCGTTGACAGGGGGGGCGTGATAGTGTTTTTCGCCCCGAAGGAGCCGGGCGCCACTTTCCCGATGCCGCTATTCGACCTCTGGAGGGATAATATTACTATTGTCAACCCCTACGCCTCTCCGCCGATGGAGACGCGGACGGCGCTCGACCTTTTAGGGGCCGGGCGGGTGAAGGTCGGGGACCTGATCACCCACAGGCTCTCCCTCGACGACGCGGCGGAGGGGTTCAGGCTGGTGAGCGAGGCGAAGGAGTCGATAAAGGTCATAATCGAGCCGCAGAGGTAGGGCTGGCGGGCCGGGTAGGGTGGGCTGTGCCCACCATGTACGGGAGTGAGTGGCGGATATTTTGGTGGGCGGAGCCCACCCTACTATACCGCGGTGTCGTCATCGTCGTTCGTCACTGCGGCGTACTCTGGCGGGTTCAGGTTTGCAACCTGAACCCTGAATTCGTCTGGTAGCCACGAATCATTCGGGTTCAATCTGCAAGATTGAACCCGCCAGGTGCCCGCATCAAGGCTCAGGGGTCAAGCGAGCGAATAGAAATTGCTTCCATACATATCGAAGATTCCCCCGCGGAAAAGCCGAGGGGAACTTCAACGTCAGACGCACGGAAAGTGGGGCTGAAACACAACGGTGAAAAAGATAGGTCTGGTCATAAAGGCGAGCAACCCCGCCGCCGTGGCCCTCGGATGCGAGATAGCGGCATGGGCCGGCAAAAGGGGAGGGGAGGTCTTCTGCGACGAGGCCCTTGCGGGCAGGATAGAGCCGGCCACCCCCGTCAGGCCGGAGGATATCCCCGCCTCCATCGACACGATGGTGGTCCTGGGGGGCGACGGCACGATGCTCTACGCCGCAAGGCTGATAGACGGCAGGAAGGTGCCGATGCTCGGGGTCAACATGGGCGGGCTCGGGTTCCTGACCGCGGTCACCGTAAAGGAGGTGTTCCATCTCCTCGATAGGGTATTCGGCGGCGAGTGCGCGGTCGAGGAGAGGATGATGCTCTCGGTGTCGCTCGCCAGGGGAGGCCGCGAGATAGCGAGGCACAGGGTCTTGAACGACGCCGTTGTAAAGGGCTCGACCGGCAGGCTCCTCAGGATGGAGACGCGCATCAACATGGAGTACGTGACGACCTACAGGGCGGACGGCCTGATAGTGGCCACCCCCACGGGGTCCACGGCGTACTCGCTTTCGGCCGCGGGCCCGATCCTCTACCCTACGATACATTCGATAATAGTGGCTCCGATATGCCCGTTCAACCTGACGAACAGGCCGGTCGTTATACCGGACTGGATGACCGTGGACGTGACGATAAGCGCTGACCAATCCAACGCGGAGCTGATACTCGACGGGCAGGTGGACATGCCGCTTGAGGGCGGCGACATCATAAAGATAAAGAGGGCGCAGGAGAGCGTCTATCTGATAAAGTACGAAGGCAAGAGCTACTTCGACATATTGAGGGAGAGGCTCATGTGGGAGGTAAAGGCTTGAGGCCCGCGCCCGCCCGGCCCGGCAATCCTGCCGTGGGCTTCGATGTGCTAACATGTCCGGGAAGGCCCCCGCTTCCCCCGTAAACCATGCTGCTTGAGCTGAACATAAAAGACTTCGCCATAATCGACAGGCTCTCGATAACGTTCGGGCCGGGGCTGAATATATTTACGGGCTCCACCGGCGCGGGGAAGTCGATAATAATGGAGGCCCTCTCCCTCATACTCGGGGACAGGGCTTCAAACGACGTCATCAGGTCGTCGATGGAGGAGGCGCAGGTCGAGGCCATGTTCGACGTATCCTCCTGCCCGGCCGTTATCGACGCGCTTGAGTCCTGCGGCATGGATTGCTCCGGGGAGCTCGTCATAAAGCGCGTCATACAGAGGGCCGGGAAGAACAGGGTCTACATAAACGGCGGCCTCGCGACACTTTCAACCCTCGCCGACATAGGGGGGCGGCTGATAGACGTCTGCGGCCAGAGCGAGCACCAGACCCTTACAAGGGCGCAGGAGCAGTTGGAGATGCTCGATTCCTTCGGCGCGCCCGGCGCATTGAGGGGGGAGATGAGGGAGGCGTACCAGGCCTGCTCTTCCGTGAAAAGGGGGCTCGACTCCCTCATCGAGGAGTCGAAGACCTCGCGGGAGCGCAAAGACCTGCTAAGTTTTCAGCTCAAGGAGATCTCGGACGCCGACCCGCTCCCCGGGGAGGATGTCGACCTCAAGTGCGAGAAGGACAGGCTCCAGAACGCCGGGAAGATAAAGGGCGCCGTTGCCGGGGCCGAGGCCGCCATATATTCGGAATCGGGTTCCGCCGCGGAGCGGCTCGGGGCCGCGGTAAAGGCGCTCAGGGAGATATCGGCCTACGACCGGAGGATAGCAAAGACCGTTGAGGCGCTTGAGTCGAGCCTCTTTGCCGTGGAGGACGCGGCCTCGTTCCTGCGCGGATATTCCGAATCCGCCGAGGCGGACCCGGACGGGCTTGAGAGGGCGGCCGCGAGGCTTGATCTCCTGGGCAGGCTTAAAAAGAAGTACGGGCCTACCCTTGAAGAGGTAATGGAGAGGAAGAGGTACATAGAGAAGGATCTCTCCGGGGCCGAGGACCTCGATGAAAGGATAAAGGGGCTGTCCTCCGAGTTCGCAAGGGCGCAATCCAGGGCCAAAGAGGCCGCCCTCGCCCTTACTCTAACGAGAAAAAAGAGCGCGGCTGTGCTTGAAAAAGAGATAGAGGCCGAACTCTCCGGCCTCGGCATGAAGGGCGCCTCTTTCAAGGTCGCAATCGAAACGGACCCGGAGTCGTTCAACGAGCGCGGCTCCGACAGGGTAGGTTTCCTCATATCCCCGAACCCCGGAGAGGAGATAAAGCCCCTCGCCAAGATAGCGTCCGGCGGGGAGCTCTCAAGGATAATGCTCGCCATAAAGAGGGTGTCCAGGGCCGGGAGGGCGCCGACCCTCGTCTTTGACGAGATAGACGCCGGGGTGGGCGGGGCCGTGGCCCAGATCATGGGGCTCAAGCTCAAGGAGGTGGCAGGGGCCAACCAGGTCATCTGCATCACCCATATGCCGCAGATAGCGGCGTTCGCGGACACCCACTTCTCGGTATCCAAGTCCGCGCGTGACAACAGGACCGTTACCTCCGTTACGGAGCTTAAAGGGGATGAGCGGGTCGGGGAGCTCTCGGAGATGCTCGGCGGCCTGTCCGTGACCGAGACGACCATCAGGCACGCCGGCGAGCTTATCGCGGCCGCCGGAGACCTTGCCTCAAAGAAAAAGCCGGCTGGCAGCAGGCAAGGACGCCGCCACGGATGAAGCGCACGGAGGATATTTGGTAAGGAAAGCGGTATCGAACGACGCGGAGTCCATATACTCCCTCATAGAGTGCTTCGCAAAGAAAGGCGGCATGCTCCACAGGCCCCTTGCCGACATATACGACAGTCTCAGGGATTTTTTTGTTTACGAAGAGGACGGCCGCGTGGTCGGCACGTGCGCCCTCCACATAAGCGGCCCGGATATGTGCGAGATAAGGTCGCTCGCGGTCTCGGAGGACTTGAGAGGCAGGGGCATAGGCAGGAAACTCGTCACCGCCTGCCTTGACGAGGCGCGCTCCATAGGGCTCAGAAGCGTCTTCGCGCTGACGTACCAGGTCGGCTTTTTCCACAGGCTCGGCTTCAGGGGTATAAAAAAGGAAGTGCTTCCAGGCAAGATCTGGAGCGACTGCGTCAAATGCGTAAAGTTCCCGAACTGCGACGAGAACGCGGTCATCGTGGACCTGCAATGAGCCCTCAGGGCGCTCAAAGACGGATGGCGGTGGGGAGAGAAGCGGTTTTGACGTTTCCTTAGGGGCCTGATTGATGGGATAATTGATAAGGGAGGGAATGAACGTGCTGGAAACAATAAAGGGACATTATAGAAATGGAAAGATAGAACTTTATGAAAAGCCTCATTTGAAGGAGAGCGAGATAATTATAACCTTTCTGAATTCAGAAGAGGCAAAACCCGTGGATTTGTCGGCGAAAGGCATCACAAAGGAAGAAGCCGGGGATTTGAGAAGCAGGCTGATAACCTTTGAGACCGACTGGAATGCCGAGGGGATGGAGCTTTATGACAAAATATAAAAAAGGAACTGTTGTATTGGTTCTTTTCCCGAACTCGGACCTTGTAACTGCAAAGCGTCGTCCTGCATTAGCCGGGTAGGGTGGGCTAAGCCCACCACATAGCAGGTTTACCGTTGGAGCAAGGATGTCTGATTATAGAAGATCAAGGGACGGGAGCACTTATTTTTTCACGGTTGTGACATATGCGAGACAACCTATCCTTTGCCTGGATGAATCGAGGGCGGCGTTGAGGGAAGCGATAAAGGATGTCCGGGAAGAGCGGCCTTACGAAGTGAAGGCATGGGTGTTGTTGCCGGACCACCTGCACTGCATCTGGGAGCTACCGGAAGATGATGCGGATTATTCGATTAGGTGGGCGCTCGTCAAGAAAGGCTTCACAAAAAGGGTGAAGGGGCGTATCGAAACCCCGGAGCCGAACCAGTCGCATCTACGACGCAGAGAAAGCACGGTCTGGCAGAGGCGTTTCTGGGAGCATCAGATAAGGGATGAGGCTGACTTCCGCATCCACTGCGATTACATACATTATAATCCTGTAAGGCATGGCTTGACGGACTCGCCAAAGGACTGGAAGTATTCGACATTCCATAGATACGTAGAGGCGGGTTTATACCCCGAGGACTGGGGTGTCAAAGGGCTTGAGATTCATTTGAGGGGCGGAGAGTGATTGTTAATGGTGGGCATAGCCCACCCTACCATACTACGTCGAGGTGAACAAGGCCGCCGCCGAAGATACACAAAAGCAGGGGCATAAAGTAGAGATCAGAGATATAATCATGGTAATGGCATGAAAGACGATACATTGAAAATGGCCGGAGCCGACGAGGCCGTGGATGAGATCAAGAGGCTCGTCTTGGGCAGGGTGGACGCCTACGAGATATTCTTCTCCCGCGATTCAGGCTTCAGCGTGGAGGCGAAGGACGGCTCGGTCGATAGCCTCAAGGTCAGGTCGAACTCCGGGGTGGGCTTGAGGACAATATCGGGCGACAGGCAGGGCTTCGGGTTCTCGAACGTATTTACCGGGGAGAGCCTCAAAGGGCTCGTTGAGAGCGTCCTTGCCGGGAGCCGCGCGGTATCGGAGGACAGGCACCTTAAATTCGCGCCGCCACGGAGCCCCGTTGTCACGGAGGAGTCGCTCGGCCTCTTTGACGACACCTTCCACACCTTCCCTGAAGAGGGCAAGATAGAGGCCGCGCTCAGGATAGAAGAGGGCGCCAGGGGGGTTGACGGGCGGATCAAGAGGGTGAGGAGGGCCACCTATTCCGAATCCGAGGCCGCGACGCGCGTCGTGAACTCCAACGGGGTCGATTTCAAGGGCCGCGCCACCTACTATTCCGGGAGCGTGACCGCAGTCGCCGAAGAGGGCGGGGAGTCTCAGATGGGCTGGGAGATGGACACCTCGCACAAAAGGGGGGCGATAGACCCTGAGAAGATAGGCAGGGACGGGGCTAATAATGCGCTCAGGATGCTCGGCGCCCGGAAGATAAAGACGGTCAAGTGCCCGGCGGTTATAGAGAACACCGTTGTGTGCGAGCTGATCGAGTCCCTGGCCGGGTCTTTCCTCGGGGACAACGTCCTCAAGGGCAAATCGATGCTTATAGGCAAGGCCGGCAGGAAGGTGGCCTCCAGAGCCCTTGACGTATGGGACGACGGCGTCCTTCCCGGCGGCTGGGCCGCGTCGGTCTTTGACGGCGAGGGCGCGCTCAGGCAAAAGACCCCGCTCCTCGCCGAAGGCGTCTGCATGGGGTTTCTCTACGACACGTACTGGGCCGGGAGGGCGGGGACGGCCTCGACCGGCAATGCCGCGCGGTCGAACTACAAGGGGTTCCCGACGGTAGGCACGTCGAACCTCTATATAGGGAAGGGCGGGAAGACCCTTGAGGAACTCTTCAAGGAGATGGAGAGGGGGCTCTTCATAACGGAGCTGATGGGGGTTCACACCATAAACACCATAAGCGGCGACTTCTCTCTCGGCGCGTCGGGCTCGTGGATAGAGGGCGGCATTGTGGCGTATCCCGTCAGGGGTATGGCGATATCGGGCAACCTCCTCGGCCTCTTTGAAAAGACCGTATGTTGCGCGCGGGACCTGCGCTTCATCGGGTCTATCGGCGCACCGAGCCTCATGGTCGAGGAGATAGAGGTTAGCGGCGCATAAGGCATGGAGCCGGGTATGAAAGATAAAAACTTTGAACAGATACTGTCGCGGAACCCGCTCTTCAGCGGCCTTGAGGAGTTCTATATCAAGGACCTCGCGGCAAAGGGCGAGATGAAGAGCTGGCCGGAGGGCTCCCAGGTGATAGTGGAGGGGGAGGCCGGTGAGGAGGTCTACTTCATAACCTCGGGCAAGGTCAAGGTCACGCTCTACGGCGAGGAGGGCAGGGAGATAGTGTTGGCGTCGCTTAAAGAGGGCGATGTCTTCGGCGAGATGTCGATAATAGACGACAAGCCGAGGTCCGCCAACGTCGAGGCGGTTTCGGCCCTTGAGTGCCTGGTGATAAACAAGACCGCCTTCCTGGATTATCTCGCAAGGCACCACAGGGTATACGGCAGGCTGTTCGCCTACCTCACCGGACGGTTGAGGGAGGCTACGAGGAAGATAGGCGGGCTTGCGCTCCTGGACGTGTGCGGCAGGATCGCCCATACGCTCATAGGCATGTCCAGGGCGGGCGAGGAGGAAAAGGTCGTCTCCATAGAGAGGCCGACCCACGAGGAGCTCGCCGCCATGATCGGGTCGTCGCGGGAGGTGGTGAGCCGGGCCTTGAAGAAGATGACGCAAGAGGGCTATATAAAGATAGAAAAGGACAGGATATTCCTCTATATGCGGTGACGGCGGATCCCCGAACCAGGCGGATGCCCCCGCCAAGCCGCGGATACACATGCCTTACGCGCGGTTACGGTTGCGCCCCTCCCGGCGCTTTAAACCCCCGGCGGCTGCGGGACTCTGAAATAATGTATCCACCCAGTGTTTTAAACCCTCTGGGGTTTTAGTGATGGGCAAGAACTCCCTGCGCTCTTGGCGCAGGGAGTTCACAACGTTAAAAACCTTGACACAATTGCCGCTTCGTGTTAAGCAAGACCATGCCTTTAAGAGCCTGCCATAAGATTTTTTCAGGTTCTTTTTGTCCGTAAAAGTCCATTGCGGATTAAACCCCGGATTTTGAACATTGGATTTGATTTTAGCGGGTTGAGGAAAAAGCCCCCAAAGTTGTCATTTTATCAGCTCCGAGATTCTTCGCGGAGCCTGTCCTGAGCAGAAGAACAAGATTCTTCGCGGAGTTTATCCTGAGTGAAAGAACGAGATTCTTCGCTACGCTCAGAATGACAGAACGAAGGACTCTGAATGACAAAGCGAAGGGCTCGGAATGACAGGATAAAATAGTCTTTCCGCATCCTGTTAGAAAACCCCATCAGGGAGCGCCGGTATGCGAAAGCGGTACTATACGCTCTATGTAATGACGAACGACGCCTCGAAGTCCGCCCAGTTGAAGATACCGGCGGGGCTCTTGAAGGCTGTTGGCGTTGTTGCCGCGGTCTGCCTTCTTGCCGCGGGCGTCATCATCTTCGATTACATGAGGCTCAAGGCGTCCGACTCCGAGCTCTACGCGCTTAAGAAGGAGAACACCTCGCAGAAGATCGCCCTCCAGGGGCTCACCGGGAAGATAAAGGAGATCGAGGCGGAGATCTCCAAGCTCAACGTCTTTGACAGGAAGCTGAGGATAATAGCCAACATAGAAGAGCCGAAAGGCCCTAAAACAGCCGCGCAGATAAACGGCATGGGCGGGGGAGAGACCCCTGAGGACGCGGACGGCGGCGCATTATCCGCAAAGAAGAACGAGCTCGTAAAGAGCCTCGATGCGGACCTGAAAGGGCTTGAACAGAGGGCCAGGTCCCAGGAGTCGAGCTTCACCGAGCTCCAGGAAACGCTCCTTAAGCGCACTTCCCTGCTCGTGTCCACCCCTTCGATATGGCCCGCGCGCGGCTGGGTGACCTCGGTCTATGGCGAGAGGATATCCCCGTTCACCGGCCTGTCGCAGATGCACAAGGGCCTCGACATAGCCAATCGCCCCGGAACTCCGGTGATCGCCCCGGCGGACGGGGTCGTAGTCAAGGTGGGGGTAGACCCCTACCTCGGCAAGCTTGTCACCATATCCCACGGTTACGGGTTCAAGACCACGTACGGGCACCTCTCGGAGACGTTTGTCAGGGTCGGACAGAAGATTAAGAGGGGGACGAAGATAGCCGCCATCGGGGATACGGGTCGCTCAACAGGCGCCCACCTCCATTATGAGGTATCCATGAACGGCGTAGCCGTGAACCCGGACAGGTATATATTAAATTAAGGAACCTCTGATTAATTCGCAATAGCATGTCATTCTGAGCAAAGCGAAGAATCTCAACGTCTATAAAATCAATAAGTTACGAGATTCTTCGGTCGCTACGCTTCCTCAGAATGACAGAAAAACATAATTAATCAG
>JACRNN010000090.1 GCA_016234955.1 Deltaproteobacteria bacterium
CAGGACGAGTATGGCGATGCCTATCGCCACCTCCGCGGCCGACACCGTTATGTTGAATATGACGAAGACGGTGCCGTTTAGCGATTGGAGGTAATACGAGAACGCCGCAAGGCTTATATTGACCGAGTTGAATATAAGCTCGAGCGACATGAGCACTATTATGATGTTGCGCCTTATAAGGACCCCGGCCACACCCACGGAAAAAAGCGCCAGGCTCAATATCAGGAAGTGGTTTAGAGTAAGCATGTCTTCAGGCACCGTCCGGTCTTAAGGGAATCCATCTTCTATTTCTATCCGCCGTATCCGCCCCGCATCAATGCCCGCGGGCCCAACGCCCGCCATGCGTTATGAACCGCCCCGGTCCATCCGCCGTATCCGAAGGGACTTACTTTCATTTCATAGTTAGCTTCACAAGCTTCGCTCAATTATACCCGGGGGCACATTACCCCCCTATACCCGGGGGAAACATAAACCCCGTATCTATCTACCGCCCCCGGCCCTCTTCCTGGAGACCAGCACTACCGCTCCGACAAGCGCCGCGAGCAGCACCACTGAGACCACTTCGAACGGGAAGATGTACTGCGTGAAGAGCGACCTGCCGATGACCTCTGTATTTCTGGCCAGCGCCGCCTCGTTATATTCTCCGAGCGGCGCGGTTATGCTCCCCTTGAGCGCATAATAGCCGAGCGCCGCCAACATGGCCGCGACTATGACGACCGCGGGGCCGCCCTGGGAATGTATATGCTGCTTGAGCTTCTCGGCGCCGAGATCGAGCACCATGACCGCGAAAAGGAAAAATACCATAACCGCGCCCACGTATATGAAGACCTGCACCGCGGCGAGGAAAGGGGCCCTCAGCAGTATATAGACCGCGGCCACCTGCATCAGGCATACGATGAGGAATACCGCGCTGTGCACGGCGTTCCTGAGCGATATCACGCATATCGCCGATATCACGGCTATGGCCGCGAATATGTAGAAAAATAGCTGTTCCACTCCACGTCCTTACGGTTTCTACGGCCCCGCCGGCCTACCCCGCGCCTACAGGCTCCTCTTCTTATGGCGTCTGAGATCGGGCTCCACTTTGATGCCCTCCGGGGTCCTTACCAGCCTTGACTTCACAAGCACACCGCCCTCCATGTTCTCCGCCACCGCCTGAGGGACGAGGAGCTCTTCTCTCCGCCTGACGGTGCGCGCCAGGTCGATGCAGGCGGTCTCGTACTCCCTGCCGAGCCTCACCGCCCTTGTGGGGCATGCGTCCTCGCAGTAGCCGCAGTAAAGGCACCTTACGAGATCCACCTTCCAGACCTTTGCGACCCTGTCGGCTATCCCCCTGCCGGAGTCGTCCTCCATCGGCACCACGGTTATGCACTGCGTCGGGCACGCCTTGGAACAGAGCTCGCACGCGACGCACAGCTCCCTGCCGTCGGCGTCCCTGTTGAGGTAATGGAGCCCCCTCCACCTCCTGTACGGGATCCACTTCTCCTCGTCGGGGTACCGATGCGTGATGGACCTGGATACGTTGTATCCGAGCGTTATCGAAAGCCCCTTTACAAAGTCCGTAAAGACGACCTTCTTGATAAGCTCCAGCAGGTTGAATCCCTTTGTCCGCCCGTTCATATCCCTAAAAGATCCTCAAAAGGCCGGTTATCAGTATGTTTACCAGCGATATCGGTATCAGCAC
>JACRNN010000091.1 GCA_016234955.1 Deltaproteobacteria bacterium
AGAAGCCTGGCGTCGTCCGCGTCTATGTTCTGCCCGGTTATCCCGAGCCAGGGCCTCTGCGCGTAGCCCTTTTCAATGAGCTGGCGGACGACCTTCTTCACGGTGTTTACGGGGATGGAAAAGCCTATGCCGACACTGCCGCCCACGGGGCTGAAGATGGCGGTATTGACGCCGATGACGCTCCCAACGCTATCCAGGAGCGGGCCGCCCGAGTTCCCCGGGTTTATCGCCGCGTCCGTCTGTATTATCCCCCTTATGAGCCTGCCGTTGGCCGCCTTGATGGTCCTTCCGAGCGAGCTTATTATGCCTACGGTAAGCGTCTTTTCAAGACCGAACGGGTTGCCTATGGCAAGTACCTTCTGCCCTACCCTCAAGGTCGAAGAGTCCCCTAACGGTATGGTCCTGAGCTTATTGCGGGGGGCCTTTATCCTTATCACCGCGAGGTCGTCGCCGGGGTCTGTCCCGACCACCTCGGCCTTGTATTTGCCGCCGTCGAAGAGGGTGACGTCGAGCCGCTTGGCCCCCTCGACGACGTGGTAGTTCGTCACTATGTAGCCCTCGGTGTCGACTATTATGCCCGAGCCTGTCCCGGTCGAGGGCACCGGGTTGTAGAAAAAGTCATATGACACCGCGGTGCTGACTATGTTCACCACGGCCGGGCCCGCCTCCTCGTAGACTTTTATGTTCGCCTCCTCGTCGCTGGACAGCGCCCAGCCCACCGGGGGCCGCGCCGCGATAGAGACAAGCGCCAGGGCCAGGGCCAGCGCCGTTGCCATAGAGCGGGGCGGCTTAAACGATATTTTCATCTCACCGTCCCGTCCTTGCCGAAGAGGTTGAACCTCACTATATGCCAGAGGGCCGCGACCCCGTCCTTCCATTTTATCTTCTTGCCTTCCCTGTAGGTCCTTCCAGCGTAAGAGATAGGGGTCTCCTCAATCCTGAAGCCCCTTCTGGCGACCTTGGCCGTAATCTCCGGCTCAAGGTCGAACCTGTCGGACTCGATATCGATACCCTTTATCACCCCGGCCCTGAAGACCTTGTAGCCCGTCTCCATGTCGCTCAGGCTTACGCCGGCAAGGACGTTGGAGAAGACGGTGAGCGCCCTGTTGCCCGACATATGGAGGAATGAGCGCACCCCTTTGCCCCAGCCCATGAACCTCGAACCGTAGACTACGTCGGCCTTTCCTTCGACTATCGGCCAAAGGAGTTTCTCATAATCCCTGGGGTCGTACTCGAGGTCCGCGTCCTGGATTATGATTATATCCCCCGCGGCGTGGCGCACCCCGAGCCTGACGGAGGCCCCCTTCCCGGAATTTTTCCCGTGGCGCAACACCGTAAGCGCGCAGGCGCGGCCGTCCCAGCCCTCCTTTATCCCGTCGAGTATGCCGGAGGTGCCGTCGGTCGAGGCATCGTCCACCGCTATTATCTCATCCGGTATGCCGGTAGCCATTACCCTCTTGATTATCTCCGATATATACTCCCGTTCGTTGTATACGGGCATGACAACCGAGACCCTTTTACCCCCCATCGCCATTTGAGCCGTCCCTTAAAATTCTCATAGCCCAAGCTGCGGAGAATTTTCAAGTAAGGAATTTATCGTTTGTAATTCGCTCGCTCCTCCCCGCGGCAGGCTGCGGGGAATCCGCTCGCTATGCTTGTTGAAATTACCGAAGAATCGCCGGAGCGCGCGGAAGATATCTTATACAATAAAAAAACGGCGAAGTCCACCCGTAGCGGCGCCGGTACGATGACAAGGCTCCTTAAGTGAAAAAAGGGCGCATAAAGCCCCCTTTTTCATCTTCTTCGTGCTGTCAGGAGTTTCCTCCTGACAGCATCAGCCTCGGATGCGGCGGGAGGAAACTCCTGCCGCCACTTGTAATGAAGAGGGGCCTTATAAGCCCCCTCTTCCATCTTCGATACGCGATGCTTTCATACCGCGTCAACTCTTGATGTCTTCGTACCTCTTCCACCTGTAGGGCAGGTCTATGATGGCGCCTGGCTCCTTTATAGTCTCAAGGGCGTTGAAAGCGCTCCTGAGCACAGCCGTCTGCACGTCCTTCCTGCCCGGCTCTCCGAGCGGATGGCCCATCGGCCACTTGAGGAATACGGCCCTCGGCGCCCCCGTCTCCTCGGTAAACCTTCTGACTATGGAGACGCTTATGGTCGGTATCCCGATCTTTTCTATCTCTCTCTGTATCAGCCCCACGGACCGATTGCAAAGCCCTCACCCAGGGGTCAGGAGCGCCACGTCGACGCCATCGTCCCGGAGCCTCCTTGCGACCTCCGGGGCGGTCTTTTTCACGAGCGTCTCCATGTGAGGGCCGTCTATATGGCCCATGAAGCCGTAGTTCGTCCTCGCAAGCCCGCCTATGAGCCCGGCGTCCCTCATCTCTCGGAGGCGGTCTATGGGGAAGACGATATTGATGTCCCTGTCCGCGTCCGTATGGTCGTAGTAGTCGTGGGTAATCGTGTACGCCTCTTTCGGGGTGTCGGAGGGCAGTTCCCTCCACGTAGGGTCCCCGTCCTTGTCCATCATGTCAAACAACGGCTGGCCCTTGAGTTGCACCCCGGCCGTGGTCACGAGCGCGACCGTCGAGTCCTTCAGCCGCTTCTTTACAGGCGTCCACGGCACACCCCCCTCCACCCCGGCAGCGGGGGTGGAGGCGACTATCCTGTCGAGGAGCTTCGGGAACCTCGTAAGGAGCTTTGCGAGTATCCTGTTTTTAAGCCTTCCCATGAACCCGAACCTCTTCAGTTACCTGTTATCAGTTACCGGTAAAAAATACGTCTTTATCCTTCACAGATAACTGATAACCGATAACAGACAACTAAGACGGAGTTACAGAGCCACAATATCTTTTTCATTTCTCCGGAACCTCGATACTTAAGGTCTTTAATGTAGCCGAATTGGCGACTACCGAAAGCGAACTCAAAGCCATCGCCGCGGCGGCTATGATAGGATTCAGGTAACCGAGCGCGGCTATAGGGATGCCGATCGAATTGTATATGAACGCCCAAAAGAGGTTCTGCTTTATCTTCCTCATCGTCGCCTTAGAAAGCTTAACACCCGCATAGACGTCCCTGATATCATCCTTTATAAGTATAATCCCGCCTGTCTCCTTTGCCACATCCGAGCCGCTCCCTATCGCGATACCTATATCAGCCTGGGCCAGGGCGGGTGCGTCGTTGATACCGTCGCCCACCATCGCGACCACATTGCCGTCGCCCTGTATTTTTTTTATAACACCCGCCTTATCGCCCGGGAGCACGTTCGCAATAACCTTTTCTATCCCCACCTGCCTGGCTATCGCTCCGGCTGTCCTTTCATTGTCGCCGGTGAGCATTATGACTTCTATCTTCTCCCTTTTAAGAGCGTTCACTGCGGCAAGCGAGTAGTCTTTAATTGTATCGGCAACCGCGATAATCCCGATGACATTATTCTTGTTTGCGATCAACATCGCTGTTTTGCCCTGCTCTTCAAGGATTTTAAGCTTTTCCTCAAAGCTTCCGGCGGCTATCCCGTTTTTCTCCATAAGCCTTCTGCTGCCTAAAAGGACGGTCTCGCCTTTGTAGCCGACCTTTACGCCGTGGCCGGCTACGGCCTCGAAGGACTCCGGGCCGGGAATATCCAAGCCCTTCATCCTGGCGGCCTTTAAAATGGCTTCTCCAAGCGGGTGTTCGGAACCCTTCTCGGCTATGGCCGCATATAAAAGGACCTTATCTTCAGACTCGCTAAAACCAAGTATATCCGTTACCGAAGGCTCTCCCTTTGTAAGGGTTCCGGTCTTGTCAAAAACGACCGTCGTAAGTTTTTGCGCGCGCTCAAGGTATTCGCCGCCTCTTATGAGTATCCCTGCCTCTGCGCCCTTGCCTACTCCGACCATCAGGGCCGCAGGGGTTGCGATCCCGAGCGCGCATGGGCAGGCTATTATCAACACGGCTATAAAAGCCAAAAGGCCCTGAGGAAAATTTCCTGACGCCCACCACCCGAAGAACGAAAGGAACGCGACCGCTACGACCGACACCACGAAATACCCTGCGACCTGGTCGGCTATCCTCTGTATGGGCGCGGAAGAGGCCTGGGCCTCCTCTACCAGCTTTATTATCTGGCTAAGAGTAGTCTCGGCCCCAACCCTTTTCGCCCTGAACTTAAACATGCCGACCTTGTTCAGCGTCGCCCCTATGACCTCATCTCCGATCCTCTTCTCAACAGGGATACTTTCCCCTGTCAACATCTTCTCGTCAACAGAGGACGACCCTTCTATGACGACCCCGTCCGCCGGTATCTTCTCTCCGGGGCGGATAACTATGATATCATCTATCCGCACGTATTCC
>JACRNN010000092.1 GCA_016234955.1 Deltaproteobacteria bacterium
CAGTTAAGCTGAGGGCTTTCACCTATGACTTACCAGGCCACCTACGCGCCCTTTACACCCAATAATTCCGAGCAACGCTTGCATCCTACGTATTACCGCGGCTGCTGGCACGTAGTTAGCCGATGCTTCCTTAGGGGGTACCGTCAATCCCGGGCGGTATTGGCGCCCGGAAGTTTCTTCCCCCCCGACAGAGGTTTACGACCCGAAAGCCTTCTTCCCTCACGCGGCGTCGCTGCGTCAGGCTTTCGCCCATTGCGCAAAATTCCCCACTGCTGCCTCCCGTAGGAGTCTGGCCCGTGTTTCAGTGCCAGTGTGGCTGATCGTCCTCTCAGACCAGCTACCCGTCTTAGCCTTGGTAAGCCGTTACCTCACCAACAAGCTGATGGGACGCGGGCTCATCTCCAAGTGACAGGTCCCGAAAGATCCCCGCCTTTAACCACGGGGCATATGCCCCGTGGTCTTATCCGGTATTAGCTCGCCTTTCGGCGAGTTATTCCAGTCTTGAAGGTAGATTACCCACGCGTTACTCACCCGTGCGCCGCTCTACTCACGGAGTTGCCCCCGCTTTCTCGCACGACTTGCATGTGTTAGGCGCGCCGCTAGCGTTCGCTCTGAGCCAGGATCAAACTCTCCAATTAAAGTTTCAAGTTTGATTTAAAGTTTTCAAAGAGCAGACTCACTCATTATAATCATACCACTAAACGCAACCGATGTCAAGCGGTCCTGGATATGAAGGCTTCTCGAAGTGAGACTTTACATTATATCTATTTCAAAAGACGTGTCAAGAGAAAACATGACCAGCTGCGGATTTAATTCCGATTAACTTCAGATTAATCCTGTCAAGTGGAAGTCCAGAGGGCTTACTTGAGGAGCAGCGAGATTGTCCATTATAATGATTTCTAAAACCTTGTCAAGAAAAAACAACCCTCTTGAAAAATCTTTTTCCTACCTGCAATAAAAGCCCTTTATCCGTGGGCACCTCGGCCCTGGAATCGGTCACCTTGGCGCCGTCTATCCTCACCCCGCCCTGCTCTATGAGCCGCACGGCTTCAGACGTGCTTTTGGCAAGCCCTGCCTTTACCATGACCCGCGCCACCCACAACCCGCGCTCCCCGTCGGCCCCTATCCGCACCTCCTCGATATCCTCGGGCGTCTCCTTCCTGGCGAAAAGCGCCTTGAAGCCCTCCTTCGCCTTCTGCGCCTCCCCGGCCCCCCAAAACCGCGCCGTAAGCTCAAAGGCAAGGGCCTCTTTCGCCTCCTTGGGGTGTACCGCTCCGGCCTTTATCTCTTCGACCCTTTCGCCCGGGGCGTCGCTAAGCAGGTCGTAGTAGCTCATCATCAGCCCGTCCGATATGCTCATCACCTTGCCGAATATCTCCTGGGGCGGCTCGTCTATCCCGATATAGTTGCCGTAGGATTTGCTCATCTTTTGAATACCGTCGAGGCCAACCAGCAAAGGCATCGTCAGGACCGCCTGCGGCTCCTGGCCCATCTCCCTCTGGAGCTCCCTGCCGACAAGGAGGTTGAAGAGCTGGTCGGTTCCGCCTATCTCCACATCGGACTTCAGCACGACCGAATCGTACCCCTGTATGAGCGGGTAGAGGAACTCGTGTATGGCTATGGGGCGCCCCTCCCTGTATCTCTTGTGGAAGTCGTCCCTCTCAAGCATCCTCGCCACCGTGTACCTGGACATGAGGCCGATAAGGTCGGTCGGCGTAAGCCGCTCCATCCAGGCGCTGTTGAAGACCACCTCGGTCTTTTTCTCATCGAGTATCTTGAATACCTGCGAGGTATAGGTCTTTGCGTTGGAGAGCACCTCTTCCTTTGTCAGCGGCTTCCTGGTCTCGGACTTTCCGGTGGGGTCTCCTATCATGCCCGTGAAGTCCCCTATGAGCAGGAGGACGTGGTGGCCGAGGTCCTGGAACTGTTTCAGCTTATGTATCAAAACGGTGTGGCCAAGATGCAGGTCTGGCGCGGTGGGATCAAACCCCGCCTTTATCCTCAGCGGCCTGTTGCTTTTAACGGATACGGAAAGCTTCTTCAGCAACTCGTCGTCGGTGATGACGGTTGTGGAGCCTCTCTTTATGATGTCGAGCTGGTCTTTCGGTTCCATGGTCTGTTTTTTGGGTCTTCAGGGTTTAGCAGGCTGTTGAAAAACCCTCGCGTCCGTTCAGGCTGTTGAAGCTCCCCGCGGCTTTTCCGCGGGGAATCTTCGACATGTAAGGAAGTATCTATATCCGATTCGCTCGCTTAACCCCGCTAGCCAAGCTACGGGCTGGGCGCTCGCTATGCATGTTCAAAAAGCTCCCGACCCACGCCACTTGGCGTGGGAGGCGTCGAGGAGCGAGGAATGAGGTGTATTTTGTCCATACGCCGCAGTGACGAGCGACGATGACAACGCAGTAGATGGACTTTTTCAACAGCCTGTTAGTGTACCGGGCCTCGCACTTGCTATACGTTTTCAAACGGCACCTTGAGCCTCTCTATGGACCTTGCCCTGCCGTCCGCCCCGACCGTAATCACCACGCCCTGAAGCTCCACCCCCCTGACCGCGACGTCGAACTTGACCGGCATCTGGCTGATGAACCTCTCTATTATCGACTCCTTGCGCATCCCTATGACGGAATCGGTCGGGCCAGTCATCCCGGCGTCCGTTATAAAGGCCGTGCCGTTTGGCAGAACCCTTTCATCCGAGGTCTGGACGTGCGTGTGCGTGCCGATAACGGCGCTCACCTGGCCGTCGAGATACCATCCCATCGCGGCCTTCTCGGAGGTCGTCTCCGCGTGCATATCGACGACAATGACAGTGGTCTCCTCCCGTATCCTGCCGACGGCGGCGAGGGCGGTCTTGAAAGGGCACTCCACACTCTCCATGAAGACCCTGCCGAGGAGGTTCAAAACGCCCACCTTGACCCCGGTTGCGCTCTTGAATACGCCCCAGCCGCATCCCGGGGCCCCAGCCGGATAGTTGGCGGGCCTGAGAAGGCTGCCCTCCTTCTTTATATAATCGTATATCTCTTTTTTGTCCCAGACGTGGTTGCCCGTGGTGATGACGTCTATCTCGAGCCTCTTCAGCTCCAGGGCCACCTCCGGGGTGATGCCGAAGCCCCCGGCGGCGTTCTCTCCGTTGGCTATGACGATATCCGGAACATGCCTGTTGATGAGGCCCGGGAGAAGCTCCCTGACGGCGTTCCTTCCGGGCCTGCCTATTATGTCCCCTATAAAGAGTATCTTTGTATTTCCGCTCATAAAATGGAGTCCGCCGCCCGCCGTTATAGGTACATGAACCACGCCGGGAGCAAGCGGCGGCGTATCCAAAGGAGACATTAAAATACCGGGCGAGCGGATATGGAACGCGCGGCCCCTTGCGCACCGGGGATACAGAGACCCCCGCCTTTACAGGCGGGGGTCTCCTGGGCCATGAGCCGTGCTCGCGCCCTGTTTTTTAACGTAAGGGGGTATCTATTCCTATTCGCTCGCTTGACCCCAGCCCCAAGCTGCGGGCCGTGCCGCTCGCTATGCACGTTCATTACACGGGAAATGGCCCTCAACCGGCCTTTACGGGCCGGGGTTCCCCCTCAAACCAAAAGACCGCGCTGGTTACCTCGCGTAGTCCACGGCCCTCGATTCCCTTATGACGGTGATCTTTATCTGTCCCGGGTAGCTCAGTTCCTTTTCTATCTTCTTCGCTATGTCCTTGGATAGAACCACCGCGCCCTCGTCGGTCACGCTCTGGTTCTCCACCATCACCCGTATCTCGCGGCCCGCCTGGAGCGCGTAGGATTTTTCCACGCCCGGGAAGCCCTTGGCTATCTTCTCGAGGTCGTCGAGCCTCTTCACATAGGTCTCGAGCATCTCCCTGCGCGCCCCCGGACGCGCCGCCGAGAGCGTGTCGGCGGCCTGCACGAGCACGCCGAATATTGAATCAGGGCTGTCGTCGTGGTGCTGGCCTATGGCTGACACTATCCTCGGGGCCTCGCCGTACTTCTTGGCGAGCTCGGCGCCTATGGCCGCGTGCGGGCCTTCGACCTCGTGGTCGACGGCCTTTCCTATGTCGTGCAAGAGCCCTGCCCTGCGCGCCACCTTTGTCGGCAGCCCCAGTTCCGAGGCCATGACCCCGCAGATGAAGGCCACCTCGAGGGAGTGGGCGTATACGTTCTGCGCGTAGCTCGTCCTGAACTTGAGCCTCCCGATGAGCTTCTGTATCTCCTTGTGTATGCCGTGGAGCCCGGTGTCGAATATCGCCCTCTCACCGGCCTCTACTATGGACTGCTGTACCTCGGCCTCGACCTTGGAGACGACCTCTTCTATCCTCGACGGGTGTATCCTGCCGTCGGCTATGAGCCTCTCGATGGAGATCTTGGCTATCTCCCTTCTGACCGGGTTGTGCCCGGAGAGTATCACCGCCTCGGGGGTGTCGTCTATTATGATGTCTATCCCGGTAACGGCCTCTATGGCGCGGATGTTGCGGCCCTCCCTGCCTATGATCCTCCCCTTCATCTCCTCGTTCGGGAGGTTCACCACGGACACCGTCCTCTCCGTCACGTACTCTCCGGCGTACCTCTGTATCGCGAGGCTTATTATCTCCTTGGCCTTCTTGTCGGCCTCGGCCTTCGTCTCCTCCTCTATCCTCTTGAGGAGTTTGCCGGCCTCGAGCTTGGCCTCGTTCTCCATCGTCTCCATGAGGATCCTTTTGGCCTCTTCCGTGGACATGCCGGCCAGCCCCTCGAGCTTATGCCTCTGCGCGGCTATCAGGCCTTCTGTCTCGGCCTCCATGTCCTTGAGCTTTTTCTCCTGGAAGGTAAGGTTCTTTTCCCTCTTCTGCAGCTCGGCGTCCCTGCGCTCGATGGCTTCGAACTTCTTGTCGAGGTTCTCTTCCTTGCTCTGCAACCTCTTTTCAAGCGCCTGGATCTCTTTTCTGCGCTCCTTGTTCTCCTTCTCGAACTCCATCTTGCCCTGGAATACGATATCCTTGGCCTGCAGTTCCGCCTCTTTCTTGGTATTCTCAGCCGCCTTCTTCGACTCGGCTATTATGGAGTCGGCTGTGATCCTGCCGGCCTCCGTATTGGCCTCTTCTATCCTTTTCCTCGTTATAAACCCGACTCCGACCCCTACGAGTATCGAGACAACCGCGATAGCAGCGACGATTATTATTGTAGATATCTCCATAACTGACCCCTTTCCGCCTTTATTTTAAAAAGATGGCCTTTGAGCCGCCCTCCGCCAACCCCTGAAGATCAACGGAACTCCGCCGGCGCGTTCACAGACCGCCTTTACCTGACCATAGCCGCGGGGTTCTCCCCCGCGTTGATGCGCGGCCCCGATTCAAGGGCCGTATATACCCTCCTTTAAGGCCGGGGCCGTCCGCTGGAGCCGCCCCCGCCGCAAACCGCGCTTGATTTATGCCCTGAGTAGACACCCCCCCCATGCCGCCTGCAAGCTTTCAGATACCCCCCATGAACCACGCCGCCGGCCAAGCCGCGTTTAATCAGACCACGAAGGGAACATTAAACCCTTATTATCCTCTTTTCGGTTATGATGACCGAGACCCTGACGTCATGACGCTCAACCGGTATCTCGCTCTCCATCACCTGGAAGTCGTACGCCAGGCCGATTATGTCGCCGTTGAACGTGCCGAGCGCCCTGTCATAATACCCCTTGCCGTACCCGAGCCTGGAGCCCCGCGCATCAAAGGCCACCCCGGGCGCCACCACAAGGTCGAAGGCCTCGGGCCCTGTCCTCTCATCCGCTTCAGGCGGTTCGAGGATATCGTACCTGCCGGGGGCCAGCCCCTTAAGCCCGGCCACCTTGAAAAACGCGAGATGCCTGTCTTTGCCGTCCACGACCCTGGGGTAATACACCTCTTTGCCTTCCTCTGCCGCCTTCTGGAATATGTCGTCCGTGAGCACCTCGTTCTGGAAGCTCGAATACAGGGACAGACGCATGGCCCCGCGGAAAAGGCGCGTCCCTAAAAGCCTTTTCTGGATCTTGAGGCTCATGCGGTAGACGTCCTCGAACGCCATGCTGCGGCGCTTCTCAAGGAGTTCCCTGCGTATGCGCTCCTTTAAGAGAAACCTGTTCATCGACCTTTGCTTTGAAAGGAACCGGGGAAGGATGAGGAGGATAAGCTTGAAAATCAAGGACAGACCGTACTGCACGCCCCGCGCTTCACGCCAAGGGGGATTATTTCTCCATCTCCTTTGAACGGGGGACGTCTCTAATCCGTGAATATCATAAGGCTATCAGGGAAAACCGGCTTCAACAAGACCCTTTATATTGAAATCTTTCCGATACCGTCTGCCGTCCATATCAAAAACTTCCTCCCCCGCGCAAGCCGTGTCATGGTAATTTTGAACCTGTCTTTTAGAACAGGTGGGCGCCTTAATTAACAGTTTTCGACTTTCCCTCAGGGGGACGCGCCGTCCACATATCAGGGAAGGCTCCCTTATTTAGAATGTTGGTTCTAAAATATACCTGTGATCACGAGAATCGCAGGGGAGGATACGGAAACTATGCCAATCTGCCGTCTATGAGCAGAGCAAGCTCTTCCGACCTCTTTCCCAGTTTTTCAAGCGTCTCCTTTGTCTTTATGACCTCTCCGGTAATATTCAAGGCGGCCAGCAGCGCCAGGTCCAGGGTTGATACGGCCTTTGTATTCTCCTTAACCTCCTCTATCTTATTGTTTAGGTAATTTTCCACCGCGCGCATGTACTCCTCGCCCTCTTCGCTTTTAACCGTGAGCCTGTGTCCATGTATCTTCAGTTCCGCAGCCTTTTTCAAACCGACCTCGCGTAACTTTCTGGAAATGTTTTCAAAGGCTCAGGCGCTCTGGATGAGCCCGTCGAGCCTGGTCAAGAGGGTGTCGACCTTTTCCTTGACCTGGACCTTTTCCCTGTCAAGCCTCTTCAACTTTGCCTTGAGGTCTTCCACCTCCGCGCCCTTTGCCTCGATTGCATCTTTAAGCCTCGCGTTCTCGGCCCTTAGCTCCTCACAACGCTTGAGCACCTGTTCAACGCCTATCTCCAGCCGTTCAAATTGTTCAAGCGCCATGCAGGATACCCTCCAATCCATTTATATATTACTTTTTTAAAAAAGAGAAGTCAAGGTCTATCGTTTGAAGCATCTGATGGATGCAACGGACTCTCCGGGTCATGGGGCGATTTCTGACGACGCACATGGAACGCACCCCAAAAAAGCGTCCATTTCCTTTACACATTCCATATTCGCCTATCTTACTGTTTCTTTTAATATTTTTGAAAATTTCGTGGAATATCCTGAAAAAATGTGTATTTTTTCTTTACACTCTCCTGAAAATCCAGTTTTTAAAACCATTAAAAAACAAATAGTTAAGATATGGCACAAATATTGCTTATTTTATAGAGTATTCGTAAATATCACAGGGGGAGGTCTTGATGTCCATACACGGCAGGGGCGGGCGGGTGTTTTTTTATCTTTTCGGTCTTTTTTGCGTGGCTTTTCTCGCTTACGGTTGCAATGCCGGGAGGGAAGGCGGGCAGACGCTCAAGCTCAATACTGAATACCAGGCGGTTCTGCTCGACAACGGCCAGGCGTACTTCGGCAAGGTGGAACAGCCCGGCGGGGACTTCATCCTTTTAAAAGACGTCTTCTACATCCAGAGCCGGGTCGATAAGGACAAGAAGTTAGTTGCAAACGTCCTCATCAAGAGGGGCGCCCAGGAGTGGCACTCCCCCGACTCGATGCTTGTAAACTCAAGGCACGTGATATTCATGGAGCCCGTGACGCCCTCCTCCAAGGTGGCGCAGTTGATAAAAGAGGAGAAGGCGAAGGAGGGGAAGAAGTAAAGGGTTGTAGACGGGTTAGGTGTAAGCCGTAACCCGCCGGATGTCAGACAACCATTCGGCGGGTTCAGCCTCGGATGCGGCAGGAGGAAACTCCTGCCGCCACCTGTAACCATTCGGCGGGTGTGACCCGCCCTCGCTCTGATTAATTCTTTTTTTGCCGTCATTGCGAGGAGCTTTAGCGACGAAGCAATCTCTAAGTGCTTGATTTGCCTAAAGATGAGATTGCTTCGCTACGCTCGCAATGACGAACGAAGGAATTAATCAGATGTTCCATAAATCATACTTAAAAATACTTTAATCCATATTTACGCGAAAAGGAGGCACTCATGAAAAGAAAATGGCTGTATTACGGCATCATGGCGCTCTCTCTGGCCGTCATGCCAGTGCGCTCAAAGGCGTTAGCCGCGGACAATTACTGGCTTTGCGGCAGTGACCAATGGGACAACGGCTCATGCTGGTCCCTCGGCGCACAGCCCGGGGCCGGCGACAACGCATTGCTCAACGCTCCGGGCGCTACCGTCGATTACGTAAGCGCCTCGAACCCGACGCTCGGATACGTGGAGGTCGACGAATCGCTCTACGGGAGTTCTCTCAACCAGACCCAGGATACCCTCACCACCGATTACATGACTGTGGGTAATGTGGGCTATGGTGGATACAACCTGAGCGGCACGGGAAGCCTCGTTGTGAACAACAACCTCACTGTCGGCGCCTCAACAGGCTCATTCGGCGCGGTTGTTCAGAGCGGCGGCTCCGTCAGCATCAGCGGCGGCTATGGCGCCCTGACGCTCGGCAGGGATGCGGGTGCGTACGGCCAATACGAGTTGTGGGGCGGCACCCTCACCCTCGTAGGGTCCGAGGAGTACATCGGGGAGAACGGCGCCGGTTATTTCTACCAGAACGACGGCACGCATGAATTGAACGGCGTGATGTATCTCGGTGTTCAGGCCACGGGCTATGGCTATTATGAATTGTTGAACGGCACGCTGACGGCCGGCGCGGGCGGCGGGTCCATCGTCCTCGGCGAATGGGGCGGCACAGGGGTATTCAACCAGTCCGGCGGCACGGTCGCGGTCAACGATATCACCCTCGGCAGGCAGACGGGCGCCAACGGCACGTATAATCTCTCCTACGGCGATGTAACCGTCAGCGGCAATACCATCGTCGGCGACTACGGCACGGGCACGTTCAACCAGTCCGCCGGGACGAATACCACGGGTTCGCTCGTGCTCGGCCAGAATGTCGGCGGCACAGGCACGTACAACTTGACCGGCGGCACGCTGAACGACAGCGCGATAGTCGGCGACGCGGGCGTCGGTATCTTCAACAACAGCGGCGGCACGCACAACGTCACAAACGACGAAGACCTCATCCTCGGCAACCAATCGACCGGCGTGGGCACGTATAACTTAAGCGGCAGTGGAATCCTCTCTGTAAACATGGGCAACACTATCGTCGGCAAACAGCACGGGAGGTCTCTTTCTTGCCAACGAGTGGGGCTCAACCGGCACTTATAATCTGTCCGGCGGCGACCTCACGACAAACTGGACCAATGTGGGAGGATGGGGTGTCGGGGTGTTCAACCAGACCGGCGGCACGCATACCACCGGCAATCTCCTCCTCGGCAACGGCGGGTCGTCATGGATCAACTCCGACGGCACCTATAATCTGAGCTACGGCGCGCTGATCGCCAACAGTGAAACGGTTGGCGCCTTCGGCAAAGGCACCTTCAACCAGACCGGCGGGACCAATACCGTCAACGGCAGCCTTGTTGTCGCGGACGGGCCCGAGGCTTCCGGCGGCACGCCGACGCGCGCCGGCGACTACAATCTCTTTGCCGGCGACCTGACCGTGTCCGGAAGCACCATCGTGGGGAACGGCAACAACTTCTTTGCCGGTGAACCCGGCGGCAATGGCACATTCACGCAGACGGGCGGGACCCACGCCACCGGCACGCTGATATTAGGCGCCGCGGGTAGCATAGGGAACGGAACTGGCACTTATAACCTCTCCGGCGGAGACCTGACGTCCGTATCCACCGTCGTAGGGGAAGGCGGCACAGGCACGTTCAACCAGGACGGCGGCACGCATACCACGGGTTCGCTCACGCTCGGCCAGAATACCGGCAGCTTCGGCATGTACACCTTCACCGGCGGCGTCTTGAACGACAGCCTCATTGTGGGCGACGCTGGCACGGGCTTCTTCGACAACAGCGGCGGCACGCACAACGTCACAGGCGACATGGTCCTCGGCAACCAGACCACGGGCATTGGGACGTATAACCTGTCCGGCACAGGGAGCGTGGCGGTCTCCGGCAACACTATTGTCGGCATGGATGGCACAGGCTCCTTCAACCAGTACGGCGGGACGAATACGGTTAGCTACAATTTCGTGCTCGGCCAAAACGCAGGCGGCAACGGCGAATATAATCTGAGCGGCGGCACACTGTATACATCTTTCTACGGCGGAGCATCCAACATCATAGGAGATTACGGCACGGGCACATTCAACCAGTCCGGCGGGACGAATACTGCCGTCATCTGGACGACACTCGGCCGGAATGTCGGCGGCTACGGCGAATATAACCTGAGCGGCGGCACCCTCTATAGCGGCCTGACAGTCGGCGAAGCCGGCACCGGCGTATTCAACCAGGACGGCGGGACGTACAACGTCAACGGCAACCTTCTCCTCGGCTATCAATCGACCGGCGACGGCACATACAACCTGTTGAGCGGCGGCATCCTGTCTAACCCGTACAGCACCATCATAGGCATGGATGGCACCGGCACTTTCAACCAGAGCGGGGGTACCCACGACGCGAACAACCTGCGGGTCGGACAGAGAGACGGCACCGGCACCTATAACCTGAGCGGCGGCGACCTGAACGTAACGGTGCAGACCGTCGTAGGCGGTAAACTCGGTTCCGCCACAGGCACGTTCAACATGACCGGCGGCACACTGACGACCGCTGGAGAGACCGTAATAGGCTACTACGGCACAGGCACCTTCAACCAGTCCGGCGGGACGCACACCGCGGGTTCGCTCACGCTCGGCGCTCAGGCAGGCGGCAACGGCACTTACAACATGACCGGCGGCACGCTGAACGACAGCGCGATTGTCGGCGACGCGGGCACGGGCGTGTTCAACAACAGCGGCGGCACGCACAACGTCACCGGCGACCTCACCCTCGGCAACCAGGCCACGGGCGTGGGCACCTATAACCTGTCCGGCACGGGGAGCTTGGCGGTCTCTAACAGCACTATCGTCGGCGAGTCCGGCACAGGCGTCTTCAACCAGACTGGCGGGACGAACACGATTACAGACAACCTCGTGCTCGGCGATCAGGCCACAGGCTCAGGCGCCTATGCCTTAAGCGCCGGGGTTCTCTCGGCCAATGACCTCCATATCGGGGAGTACGGCGGTGGCGACTTCTACCAGTCAGGCGGGTCCAACACCATCGCGAGCGAGCTCTTCCTCGGCCGCAACGCGGGGAGCGCCGGGAGCTATGACTTGAGCGGCGGGACGCTCAGCGTAGGATGGGCGGAACGTGTCGGGGTTTACGGCACGGCCGCCTTCACGCAGACAGGCGGAAGCAACAGCACGTCGGACCTCGTCATAGGAGGAGAGTCGGGCGGCAGCGGCGCTTATAACCTGAGCAACGGCGACCTTACCGCCCTCAACGAAGTGGTCGGCAACAACGGCACGGGCGCCTTCACCCAGACAGGCGGGACGAACACCGTCTCAGGTACGATTACGATAGCGCAAAATACCGGCAGCACGGGCGCATATAACTATTCCGGCGGCGCGCTGACCTCGACCGGCGGCATCACCAACAACGGCACGTTCAACCAGTCCGGCGCGACGACCGTAACCGCAAACATCACCAACACCGGCGCGTATAACATGAGCGGCGGCGGGACCAACACTGTGGCCGGCGACTTCACCAACAGCGCCACGGGCACGGTAAAGACCACGTCCACGACGGCGGTCTTCACGGGCGTGTTCACGAACAACGGGGCCTGACGGGAACGGACTCGTCCCACAACTTCTACCTCGCTGGCGTGGACTTCGGCAATACGATGTCAGGGTATACCGACAACTTCGCTTGGTATACGCTCGACCTCGCGGGCAACAACACCCTCAACCTCTATGACGGCAATTCGACGGCTGGAGGCGCCCTGTACGCGGATATACTCCTCGGCGCCTCGATATCGGGGGGTACGATCACCAACATCTTCGGTAATGGCATGAACATCTACTACGATGCCTCGCTAAGCCAGAACGCATACCTGGGCGGGGGCACTTATAGCTTGGCGGGGGGCGGACAGCTTATCGGAATAGGGGGCCAGACTGCCGTGCCAGAGCCGTCGACGCTCCTGCTCTTAGCGGCGGGCTTCGGCGGGTTCCTCGCCGCAAGAAAGAGGCTTTTCAACAGAAGGGCGTAACGGACGGCGGTGGCGGCGGGATGGAACTCCCGCCGCGTCTCAAGTGAGGTGTGCAAGGGAAATGACAAAGGGCCTGTCCCCGGAGGGGACAGGCCCTTTGTTTTGCCATTCGCTGTCATTGCGAACGAAGTGAAGCAATCTCCCGGAGATTGCTTCGTCGCAAAAATCGCTCCTCGCAATGACAATTCGAGACTTTTTGCTTTTTATCGTTCCCACATCAAGGGGGAGGAGATTTGTAGTGATTCAATACGCGTAAAGGTTGCCGTACGGCCTCGATGAGACGGGGACGAGCTTCTTAAAACCCTTTTTCATCACCTCTTCGAGCTCGAGGCCGAAGTCCTTGCAGTACTCCGTTAAAGACTCCATCAATACCTTCCTGTCCTCGTCGTCCGGGTCCATTACGCCGACCTCTGCCCCGCATATATCCTTATCGACCTCGCCCCTGACGTATATTACGCCGCCGTGCATGCCGGTCCCGAGGTAGTCGCCGACAAGCGGCGCCCCGTCCCTATCGTCAAGGCCGAGGAGTATCAACACCCCTCCCGCCATGTACTCTCCGAAGAAGTCCCCGGCGCACCCGCCGACTATGATGGTAGGGGCCTGTTTTTTCATGCCCTTCATGTGTATGCCGACCCTGTACCCGACGCTGCCGCGTATGTGGAGCTTGCCGCCCCTCATGCCGTACCCGAGCACGTCCCCGGCGTTGCCCTCGATGATGACCTTGCCGCTATTCATCGTGTTGGCGATGTTGTCCTGGGCGTTGCCCTTGACCCTCAGGGTCGGGCCGTCCATGAACGCCGCGAGGTCGTTCCCGGGCACGCCTTCTATGGTGATGACGGAGGCGCCCCTGAGCCCGTCGCCGATATAGTACTGGCCGTTCACGTTCTTGAGCCTGATCTCTTTTTCGCCGCGGGCCACGGCCTCGCGCACCTGCCTGTTGAGGTCGCGGTAGTACGCGCCCTTTGCGTCTATCTCAAGCATTTTACCCTTCTCTCCTTATCAGGCTGCTGAAAAACTCGATTTGTCGTCTTTGCGAGCGTAGCGAAGCAATCTCATCTTTAGAAAAATCAAACACTTAGAGATTGCTTCGTCGCAAAAAAATGCTTCTCGCAATGACAATGCGGGATTTTTCCGCAACCTGTTAAATAATGACGCCTTGCCGACGCCTATCTCCCGGCCGGTTTCACCCCGAGTATGTCGAGGGTCTGCGTATCGAGGCCGACCCCCCTGAGCCTTTCACGGTTGCCCCTCAGGCTCTCGACGGCGTTTATCCCGAGGGCGCCCAATATCTCCTTTAGCTCATGGACCCACGCGTGTATCAGGTTGATGAGCCTCTCGGCGTAGACCTCGGGGTCGAGCCTTACCGTAAGCTCGGGCCTCTGGGTGGTGATGCCCCAGGAGCAATTCCCGGTATAGCACTTGCCGCAGGTCGTGCACCCCATTGTAATGAGGGCGGCCGTGCCTATGGCCACGGAATCGGCGCCGAGGGCTATGGCCTTTGCCGCATCCGCGCTCGAGCGTATGCCGCCGGCGGCTATTATGGACGCCTCGTTCCTGATGCCCTCCTGCCTAAGCCTGTCGTCCACCGCGGCTATGGCGTACTCTATAGGGATCCCCAGGTGGTCGCGTATTATCGAAGGGGCCGCGCCCGTGCCTCCGCGGAACCCGTCGAGGTAGACTATGTCGGCGCCGGCCCGCACTATGCCCGAGGCTATGGCGGCCACGTTGTGGACGGCGGCTATCTTCACGGACACGGGCTTATAGTCGGTCGCCTCTTTTATGGCGTATATGAGCTGCCTCAAGTCCTCTATCGAATATATGTCATGCTGTGGGGCCGGGGAGAGCGCGTCGGTCCCCACGGGTATCATGCGCGCCCTGGCCACCTCGAGCGGGATCTTCTCTCCGGGCAAATGCCCGCCTATGCCCGGCTTCGCGCCCTGGCCTATCTTTATCTCGACGGCCACGCCGGCGTTCAGGTAATCGGGGTTCACGCCGAAACGCCCGGAGGCGACCTGCACTATTATATTGTCCTTATACGGGTATAGGTCCTCATGGAGGCCGCCCTCCCCGGTATTCATGACTATGCCGCACTCCCTGGCCGCTATCGCGAGCACCTTCTGCGCGTTCAGGCTTATGGAGCCGAAGGACATGGGGGAGAATATTATCGGCGCCTCGAGCTTTATCTGCGGGGGCATCTTCCCCTTCAACCTGAGCCTGCCGCTCTTGTCCTTCTCAACGGCCACGCTCGAGGGCTTCTTGCCGAGGTAGGTCCTGAGCTCCATCGGCTCCCTCAGCGGGTCGATGGAGGGGTTTGTCACCTGGCACGCGTCTATAAGGAGGTTGTCAAAGAGTATGGTGTACGGCAGGTCGCTGCCCATGCCGGTAAGCGGTATGCCGCCGGTCTCGGCCTGCCTCTTTATGTTCCTTATCTGGTGGAAGCCCCAGTATGCGTTCTGCTTGAACCTCGTGGGGTTGTCCTGTATCTCTATGGCCTCTTCGGGGCAATAGTGGTAGCACCTGAGGCACTTGACGCACTTCGAGGTGTTTATCTGTATCCGGTCTCCGCCCCAGGAGTATACCCCCCACCCGCAGTTGTGGATGCACCTCTTGCACCTTATGCATTTTTCACGATCGATTGTCGCCAGATACTCAGGCGGCGCAAGACTCTTGAACATTAAATCCTCCCGATATGAACCCTATAAGGGATTCAAGCCCCAAGGGGTCTCAGAACGCTAAAAATATGAACCCGCCACGGACTAAAAAGCCACGGGGGTTTCAGAACACCATAATAACGAAGCCGCCATTTGATACGGCTCAGTCCTCGAGCTCCACTATCACGGGGTCGCCCGCGCGCGGGGCCCATACCTTCTCCGGGGACGGGCATATCGCCCTGATGGCCGACTCCTCGCTCGCCATGTAGACCATGTCGTCCTTTGACGCGGCCACAAGCGGGCGGAGCTTTATCCTGTCGTTTATCCCGACCAGGCCCTTGCTGTGGCCGAAGAGTATGGAGAACGGCCCGTTCAGGAGCGCGCTCCCGTAAGTGAGCCTGAGCGCCGTAAGCGCCTCCCGCTCTTCGGGGTCCATGGCGTCTATCTTCTTCCAGAATGGCGCGGCCAGCGCGGCGCAGGCCGTCGGTATATCGAGGCCGTGCCTCCTTATGAGGAGGTCGAGCAGGTAGGCGGCGACCTCGGTGTCTGTGAGGAGCGTCAGCCTGTAGCCGTACATCTCAAGGTATCTCTTGTTGATCCCGTAGGAGGATATCTCGCCGTTATGGACGATGGACCAGTCCAGGAGGGTGAAGGGATGGGCCCCGCCCCACCAGCCCGGCGTGTTCGTCGGAAAGCGCGTATGGGCGGTCCAGATATAGCCCTCGTACTCCTCTATCCTGAAGAACTCCGCTATGTCGCAGGGGTTGCCCACGCCCTTGAAGGCGCCCATGTTCTTGCCCGAGCTGAAGATATACGCCCCTTCCATCTCGGAGTTGACCTTCATTACGGAGTTGACCACAAAGTCCTCTTCCTGCACGTCCCCGACCATCTTGTCCTTGAGGGGCCGCATGAAGTAGCGGACGAGGAGCGGGCTTATGGGGATGGCCTTTACCGGGAACGTCGGTATCTCCTCTATCTTCTCTATATGGTAGTTGTTCCTGAGGTACTCCTCAGCCGTCCACCTGACCGAGGGGTCGTCATACATTATGTGGAAGGCGTAAAAGTCCTTGAACTCGGGGTATATGCCGTAGGCCGCATACCCGGCGCCGAGGCCGTTGCCCCTGTCGTTCATCAGGCAGAGCGATTTCACTATGTCGCCGCCGCTCTTCCTCTGCCTCTTCCTGCTGATCAAGCCCGTAAGGCCGCAGCCGGAGATGTCTTTCTGATAATCGTGGTCCACCGTTTGTCACCTTTTTTTAGCGTTCTTAGGCCCCGTGGGTTTTAAACACGGGGAGGTTTCATTATCATTGATAGCATGGGGGCCGTTCTACATGATTGCCTCCGCGCCCACCCCATTTATCAGTCCGCTTCCGTAGGGCTCCCGCCGCCCTCCCTCGATTGCTTGAGAAGCTCGTATAATTTCCTGAACTCATCCACGCCGCTTGCCTTGGGCTCCGGCAGGCCGAGCTTCTTCCTCGCCGGGAGCGCGGGCTCGCCCAGGCGCGAGGTCTTGACGAACATCTCCCAGCCCCTTTTCACCTGCGCCGGGTATATGCCCTTCTTGGAGGCGAGCATCCGCATCGAGGTCATGGCGTTTTCAAACCCGTAATGCTGGTAGCACATCTCAAGGCACTGGTGGCACTCGAGGCACTCCCAGATATGGCCGGAGTCGAGCCACCTCTCGTGCCGGCCGTTGAGTATGTCCTTTATTACCTCCCTCGGGTCGTATCCGGGTATATGCATGCATGAGGGGCAGATGTCGAAGCAGGCCCCGCACTTCGAGCACATCTCAAGGAGCTTGAAGTTCAAAGTGGCCTCTAACACCGTAATTACTCCTTTTTTAATCCCCTTTCGGGGTTTAATTCCCCGCGGCTTGCCGCGTAGACTTATAGATGATGTTTCCTCTTTATACCCCGCTGCTTGCGGCGGGGTAGTTTATTCAGCCTATCACGACAGGGGCCCTCAAGCCCTCTTCCATATCCACGCCGCGGGAGAGGGCAGTGGTAACGGCCTCCCACTTCTTCACAAAGGGGCCGCAGTCCACCCTGTGCGACGTCATGCCAAGCTCTTCCGGGGAGTACCCCAGGGCGAGCCCGAGCAGCTCCGTGAAGTATATCACCGGGACGCCGAACTTCTCCCCTTCCTTCTCCATGAGGAACTGGTTGTTGTCGAACTGCAGAAAACACGACGGGCAGCAGAGTATGAGCGCGTCGGCGCCCATGGACTTAAGCTCCTTCAATTTTACCCTGGCGAAGTGCAGGGCGTTTTCGTGCCTGTCTATCCTGTCCAGACCCTGTCCGCAGCACATGAGCTTGGTA
>JACRNN010000044.1 GCA_016234955.1 Deltaproteobacteria bacterium
CTCGGTCAAGGAGGCCGTATTCCCGTTCATAAAATTCCCGGGCGTGGATATCCTGCTCGGCCCGGAGATGAAGTCCACGGGCGAGGTCATGGGCATAGGGCATGACTTCGGAGAGGCCTTCGCAAAGGCGCAGATGGCCGCCGGCAACAGGATGCCGCTTTCCGGCAACGTCTTCGTAAGCGTCAGGGACGAGGACAAGGCCGGGATACTGGAGGCGGCGAGGGAGCTTTCCGCGTCAGGGTTCAGGTTGATAGCCACCGGCGGCACGGCACGGTATCTCAGGGAGGGGGACGTGGAGGTCGAGCACGTCTACAAGGTCAACGAAGGCGGACGCCCCAACATAGTCGACAGGATAAAGAGCGGGGAGATAGACATGGTGATAAACACCTCCTTCGGCGCGAAGAGCGTAGCCGATTCGTATTCGATAAGGAGGTCTTCTCTCGACAGGGGGCTGCCGTACTTCACCACCGTAGCCGGGGCGAAGGCCGCGGCCCGGGGGATAAGGGCCATGCTCGCGGGCGGCCTTGATGTGAAGTCCGTTCAGGAGTATCATAAAGGGATCGCCGCCGCTAAAATCAGATAGGAAATTAAGATGCGCGGCATCATCAAATGGGAGATATTCTCTCTTATCAAAAAACTGACGCCGACGTTCCTCCAGTTCTACAAGCTTCCTCCCAACAAGCTCCACGGCGTGATAACAAGGGTTGAGATGTAGCCGGCCCGGCCTTTACCGCCTCCGCTTGACCCGTCCCTGAGAGCGCCAAGAACGGTGACACGATGGCTGAAGATACGGACAGAGAGCGTCCTGAGGTCAAGTCAGGCCGGCTTACCCGCGCCATGAGCCTCATACTCAAGCCCCTTGGCTTTGCCTCAAAGGACTCTTTCGCCCACATAAACTCGGTAAAGGGGTTGGAGGGACTTGTCGGGCGCGTATGCGCCGACGTGCTTGGGGCCGGGGTTGACGCGGAGGCGGCCGCCAACGTCAGCGCCCTGAAGGCGCTTGTCTCAGGCTTTGACGGCCTCGACCCTGAGGCCAAGAAGGAGAGGGTGGCATCAGCAGTGGATATCGTAAACGCCATAATCAACAAGCATAGCGAGCGGATTCCCCGCGGCTCGCCGCGGGGAGGAGCGAGCGAATTACAAACGATGAATTCCTTACTTGAAAATTCTCCGCGGCTTGTCGCGGAGAATTTTAATCCTCCGGCGGTTCACCGGTATTCGATGTCCGGGGAAGAGCTCAAAAAGAGGCTCCAGGCCATAAAGACCCCGCTCCAGTACGTCAGGGGCATAGGGCCCAGGCTTGCGCAGAGGCTTGAGAAAAAGGGGCTCAGGACTGTAGAGGACATGCTCTACTTCCTGCCGATGAGGTACGAGGACAGGAGGGCGCTTAAAAAGATAAGGGACCTCTCGCCCGGGCCGGGCCAGACCGTAGTCGCCGAGGTGCTCGCCTCAGGAGAGACGAGGTACGGAAGGCGAAAGGTCTTTGAAGCGGCCCTCGGCGACGGCAGCGGCATCCTCAAGGCCAAGTGGTTCAACTACAAGGCGGCCTACATGAAGGAGAGGTTCAAGACCGGCCGCAGGCTCTCCCTGTACGGCGCGGTCTCGGTGTTCGACCGCCAGATGGAGATGATACACCCGGACGCGGAGCCTTGCGATACGGATGGGCCGGAGGATGAGAGGCAGGATTTGCAGGGGATAGTCCCGGTCTACTCCCAGATAGAGAACTTCCATCAAAAGACTGTCAGGAAGATAGTGCGCGGCGTGGTGGAGGCCTATGCCGGGCTTGCCCTCCCCGGCGTGCCCGCCGATGTTTTGGGGAGGCACGCGCTACCCGATATCAATGCGGCCTTCATCGAGGCGCATACGCCTTCCGGCTCCGGAGCCTTGACGCCGGCGACGGCGAAAAAGGGCCTTGTATTCGACGAGTTGTTCCTCCTTGAGCTCGGCATGCTCCTTAGAAAGAGGGAGATTAAGAAGGAGCGGGGCATAGGGTTCTCTTTCGACGGGGCTCTGGAGGGGAGGTTTAAAAAGCTCCTGCCTTTCAAGCTGACCGGGGCGCAGGAGAGGGCGCTCGAAGAGGTGCGTTGCGACATGATGGCCCCGCACCCTATGAACCGCCTTGTCCAGGGCGACGTCGGCTCCGGCAAGACCGTCGTAGCCTTTATCGCCGCCCTCAACGCCATCGAGGGAGGGTATCAGGCGGCGATCATGGCCCCTACCGAGATACTCGCCGAGCAACACTACCTCTTTGCCCGGCGATACGCCGAGGGGATAGGGGTAAATACCGTCCTTTTGACAGGCGGCATGAAGGGCCCTTCAAAGAGGAAGGCCGCGGATGACGCGGCGTCTGGCCGCGCCGGGCTCGTGATAGGCACGCACGCGCTGATACAGAGGGAGGTAGCGTTCAAGAGGCTCGGGCTTGCCGTGATAGACGAGCAGCACCGCTTCGGGGTCGTGCAGAGGGCCGCCTTGAAGAAAAAGGCCGCTTCAGACGGCGCGGACGTATGCCCCGACATACTCATAATGACAGCCACGCCGATACCGAGGACGCTTTCCATGACGGTCTTCGGCGACCTCGACGTATCCGTCATCGACGAGCTGCCCCCCGGAAGGCACCCGGTCATTACCCGCATCATGAGGGAGGGGGAGAGGGAGCGGGCTTACGGGCTCATAAGAAAGGAGCTTGAATCAGGGAGCCAGTGCTACGTGGTATACCCGCTCGTCGAGGAGTCGGAGGAGTTGAGCCTCAGGGACGCAACCAACATGAAAGAGCGCCTCCAGAAGGAGGTCTTCGCGGACTACAACGTCGGGCTCCTTCACGGCAGGATGAAGTCGGCTGAGAAGGAATCGGTCATGAGGGAGTTCAAGGACGGCAATCTCCATATACTTGTATCGACCACCGTCATAGAGGTCGGCGTGGACGTCCCGAACGCAACCGTTATCCTGATAGAGCACGCCGAGAGATTCGGCCTCGCCCAGCTCCATCAACTTAGAGGGAGGGTCGGAAGGGGGGACAAGAGGTCCATCTGCCTCCTTCTGGCCGCGTGGACCAATTCAGAGGAGACGTACAGAAGGCTCAAGGTGATGGAAGAGACGATGGACGGATTCAGGTATTGAAGTCGAGGTGGGAGGGCAGGTTCGAACTCGCACAGGTCGGCTGAGCGGCGTGCGGCGCCCTTTTCACGTTGACACGGGCCTCCTATAATAGTAAATTATGCGATTCCTGTTCGCAACAGCGCGAGTGGAGAATAAAAACTCAGGGGTTTCATATGGCCGAGATAATTCCGTTTAACGGGCTACTATACAACGCGCGCAAGGTCGGGGATTTAAGCAGGGTAATGGCCCCGCCGTATGACGTGATATCGCCGAAGCTCCAGGACGACCTCTACGCGAGGCATCCCAATAACATAGTGAGGCTCATCCTCGGAAAGACAGGGACTGACGACTCCGCCGGGAACGACAGGTACAGCAGGGCCGCCAAGGACTTAAGCAGATGGATGAACGAGGGCGTGTTAGCGCGCGATGAGAGGCCCGCCATATATTACTATACGCAGAGCTATACGCTCAAGGACGGGGCCAGGCAGACGAGGAAGGGCTTTATCGCGCTCTCCAGGATTGAAGAGTTCGGCAAGGGGTCTATACACCCGCACGAGCGGACGCTCTCCGGGCCAAAGGCGGACAGGCTCAAGCTCATGCAGGCCTGCGGCTCCAACTTAAGCTCCATATTCTCGCTCTATTCAGACGGCTCTGGAGGATGGACGACCCGGCGGTGATAAAGGCCATCCAGGACGGGATGAAGAAGAGGGCGCTCTTCATCGCGGACGGCCACCACAGGTACGAGACCGCGCTCAACTACAGGAACATGATGCGCGAGAAGGATAAAAATCACACGGGCGTGGAGCCGTACAATTACGTCATGATGTACTTCTCAAACATGGACGACGAGGGAATGACGATATGCCCCACCCACAGGGTTATACACAGCCTTAAATCATTCGACGGGGACGGGTTTATCGGCAGGTGCAAAGAGTTCTTCGATATCAATGAGTTCAGCTATAACGATAATACCGAGCCTGAAGTCAGGGCGCGGTTCCTCAAGGCGCTTGAGACATCCGGCAGGGAGAAGACCTCCTTCGGCCTCCATATCAGGCAAAGGGACGCATACTGTCTCCTGTCGATAAAGTCGCCTGAGGCGATGGACAGGGCCTTCGGCGCAAGCATCCCGGACGTATTCAAGGAGCTCGACGTCACGGTGCTCCATTCCCTCATACTCTCGAAGATATTGGGGATAACGCAGGAGGCCCAGGAGCGCCAGGAGAACCTTGTCTACGTGAAGAGCTTTGATGAGGCCCTGAACGCCTGCGGGAACGAGAATAACCAGCTTGTATTCCTCCTCAACCCCACGAGGATAGAGCAGGTAAAGGCCGTGGCCGAGGGCGGCCACGTCATGCCGCAGAAATCCACCTACTTCTATCCCAAGCTCTTATCCGGCCTCGTCATCAACCTGCTCGGCACGGCCGACGTCAAGGCATAACCAGGCGCTTTCCATACACAACGTCATAAATAAATGCGCATACGGGGCGCCAGAACAAACTTCCACTTGCATAGCTTCGCGGCAAGCGGAGCCCGCCGAGGCGCGACGAAGGCACGGCGTGAGGCGCACTTTTGCCGTGCGCCGCAACGACGAGCCGAGGAGCAACGAAGGTATGCAAAGTTATGACGCCCCGTATATGAGCCGCGGCGACGATAGACCCTCCCCTCTGCGCGGGCGAGTGAATGATCCGCACAGCCCGCCTGTGGCCCCTGTAGAGAAGATAGGCCGATACTCCCTTATCCAGTCCGGCTCAGGCCAGAAGCTCACCGAGGATACGCTCCTCCTTGCGGACTTCATCCTCCCCCTGAAAAAAGACGACATCGTAGCGGACCTCGGCGCCGGTCCCGGCGCCCTTGCCCTGATACTCGCTTCGAGGTCCCCTGTCAAAAGGATCGTATGCGTGGAGGTCCAGAGGCCGCTATGCGGCCTCGCCCTTGAAAACGTCGCCATCAACGGCCTCACGGACAGGGTGGAGGTCATTGAAAAGGACTTCAGGGAGCTTCCGGCGATATACCCTGAGGGGTCTTTTTCCCTAATTGTCAGCAACCCGCCGTATATGAAGGCCGGTGAGGGCAGGGTAAGCCCCGTAAAGGAGCGGGCGATATCGCGGACCGGGATTTTTGGGGGGCTTGAGGAACTCATAGACGCCTCCAAATACCTCTGTGGCCCTTACGGGAGGATATGCTACGTATTCCCTGCAAGGAGGCTCGATGAGATGTGCGCTGAGATAGAGCGGGCGGGCTTAAGGAAAAGACGCCTGCGCCTCATATACACGCGCATGGATAGGGAAGCGAAGCTCTTTTTGATAGAGGCCGGGAAGAAGGGAGAACTGAAGGTGGAGGAGCCGGTATACCTGAGAGGGTATTGAAAGAGTCTATTGAGAAGATTTTTTTGTAATGGGTCTTGAACATGCGTAGCGAGCGCGAGGCCCGCAGCTTGGATAGCGGAGGCAGGCGAGCGAATCGGACATAGGTGACCCTCCTTGCATGTCGAAGATTAAGCGCGGCTTAGGGCAGGGGAGCTTCAATAGACCCTTTAAAAAAAGCTTCCCCATCCCGCCTCAGCCGATTCCGCCCTGAAATTCCCCTTGCCAAGTCCTTACGGATAAGATAAATTTTCATCCAACAGTGAGGGAGGAATAATGAAAAAGAAATTCTACAACCTGCTAACCCTTCGACTTCCCGATAACCCGTTTAATAAGCGTCTTGAGCCCCTCGTCCTTGATGGCGGAGGTCGTATTCTCGATGAATGAGCGCTCCTCTCCGGTAAGCTCCCTTGGAGGCGTGCATGTCCGGACCGTGCCGGGTCCGGCATCATGTACCTTGCCTATCCTGAAGACTATGTCGGATACCGTCGCCTCACCGAGGAAGCTGTTCAGCCGCGCCACGATGGCGGGCTTCTGGTAGCTCAGCTCGGTCATCCACGGGGACGACGACACGGCGCAATAAAGGACCGTGCCCATCAGTCTTATCGGGGCGGCCCTCCTTGAGATGTTTGGGCCGACGGCCCCGGCCCAGGCCTTCTTTATCCTGTACTCCCTTATCCTGGCGGATATGCCGAGGGAGGCGAATGACGAGCCGAGGATGGCGCTGACCCGCTCCGCGGCGCGGCCTTCCCTTGAGCCGCCGTTGGTTTTTGAGGACCTGCCTCTATTTCCGCGCATACCTGAGTTCTCCGGCGCTTGTTCAGGAAGCCTTTACGTTACCGAACCTGCCGCCTATGAGCTGGCCCAATACCGCGCCTACTGCTATAATCGGTATGAACTTAGCGCCTAAGCCCGCCAGATGCCTCATGACGAATATGAAGGGGATTGGCAGGTGTATGTACAGGAACCATTTTACGGAGAATTTTTTCACCCCGGCCCTGAAATATCCGAATGGGAGGTTCAATACAAACGCGCATAAAGTGACAAGGAGCAGGAGCGATACCACGTACCAGGTTGTCATGCATAATAAAATAACAAAATCGGACCGATTGTGTCAATCCGCGAATTGATTTGCCCAATAATGCCTTGACAGATGGGCTACATATCTTATATTATTATATAATTTACTAAAAGCGGCCAGGCGGCCTGGGAGCGAAGTTTCCGGAAACAGGGCGCAAGGGCGTGCCCTCCCGTTAGCGCGTCTGGAATAAGAAGGTTATATGTTGGAATCACTCTCGGAAAAATTCAGGAAGATATTGAGGGACGTCAGGGGGCAGGGCACTCTGTCGGAGTCCAATATCCAGGAGGCCCTCAAAGAGGTCAGGTTGGCGCTCCTTGAGGCGGACGTCAACTTTACGGTGGTCAAGGACTTCATTTCCTCCGTAAGGGAAAAGGCCATGGGCAAGGACGTGCTCGAGAGCCTGACCCCGGGCCAGCAGTTCACGAAGGTGGTCCATGACGAGCTCACCAACCTCCTCGGCGGGGATGACGCAGGACTCGAGCTCAAGGGCAGGCCCGCGGCGATAATGCTCGTGGGGCTTCAGGGCTCGGGCAAGACCACCACGACCGCCAAGCTCGCGCTGCACCTTAAAAAATGCGGCAGGAACCCCTATATAGTCCCTGCCGACCTCTTCAGGCTGGCGGCGGTCTTACAACTCAAAAAGCTCGCCTCAGAGGTGCGGATAGACTGTTTCGACAGCGAAGGCATGCAGAGCCCCCCCGACATATGCAGGGAGGCGATGAGGGTGGCCGGCATAAAGGGGTACGACATAATCCTTGTGGACACCGCGGGTAGGCTCCACATAGATTCCGGCCTGATGGACGAGCTAAAGACCCTCAAGGATATCCTCAGGCCGAGCGAGATACTCTTTGTGGCCGACTCCATGACCGGCCAGGACGCCGTCAACACGGCCAAGGGCTTTGACGACGTTGTGGGCATAACCGGCGTGGTCCTGACGAAGTTCGACGGTGACGCCAGGGGCGGGGCGGCCCTCTCGATGAGGGTCACCACCGGCAAACCCATCAAGTTCATAGGCACTGGCGAGAAGGTCGATTGCATCGAGGTCTTCCACCCCTCAAGACTCGCCGGCAGGATACTCGACATGGGCGACATACTGACCCTTGTGGAGAAGGCCCAGTCTACCTTCGATGAGAAGCAGGCCCAGGAGCTTCAGCAGAAGATAAAAAAGGACGCCTTCACCCTGGACGACTTCAAGAACCAGCTCCAACAGATAAAAAAGCTCGGCTCCCTGGAGTCGATACTATCGATGATCCCGGGGTTCAGCGCCATGAAGCAGGCCAAGGACGTAAAGATAGACGAGAAGGAGCTCACAAGGATCGAGGCGATAATAAACTCGATGACCATGCGGGAGAGAATAGACCCCTCCATCCTCAACGCCAGCCGCCGCCAGAGGATAGCCAGGGGGAGCGGGACAAAGGTCAGCGACGTCAACAAGCTCATAAACCAGTACCAGGACATGCGCAAGATGATGAAGAAGCTGAAGAAGGCGGGCCCCAGGGGGATAAAGGGGCTCTTCCAGAACAGGATGTAGCACGGAGTTTGTCGACAGGCCGGGTGCGGCGGTATTTGACCGATGGAATGAAGCCCTCCATGGGACAGACACCCGCAAGGGCTACGGGACTTTTAACAGTTTGAGGAGAAACTCCAAACTCATTTTTTCAACGTTTTAAAAGAACCCGTATCACGAAAGGAGAACAGATGGCTGTAAAGATCAGGTTGACCAGGCAGGGAGGAAAGAAAAAACCGTTTTACCGCATAGTAGTGGCGGATTCAGAGGCCCCGAGGGATGGGAGTTTCATCGAGATGGTCGGCACCTACAATTCGATGAGCAACCCGGCGCAGATAGAGCTCAAGTCCGACAGGATCGCGTTCTGGCTCTCGCAGGGCGCCACGCCTACGGCTACCGTAAGGCAGATCATAAAGAAGGGCCAGAAGGCCGAAAAGGCGGCCTGACCCCTGCGCGCGCGGCCTTGCCGGATGCATCGCACGGAGGCGTATGCCGGACGCCGGTATGTCATGCCCGTTGCCGATGGCGAGACGTCTCCCTTAACCCGGACCGGTGATTGAGACCATTGAAGAACGTCGATTTAGTAGAGGTGGGGCGGGTGGTCGGCGTCCACGGCGTAAAGGGGGAGATAAAGGTGCTCCTGTACGGGACCCTGCCGGAGTTCCGATGGGACTCCGTCTTTCTCGACGGCGGGGACAAGGGGCGCGCCGGGCGCTCCTTCAGGGTGCTCAACGTACGTGCCCACAAAAACATACTCATCTTCGCGCTCGACGGATGCCGGGACAGGGACCTTGCGGGTACGCTTGTCGGCATGGATGTCCATGTCCGCAGGGACGAGCTCCCGGAGCCTCAGCCGGACGAGTACTACCACCATGACCTTATCGGGATGGAGGTAGACTCGGATGACGGCAGGCCCCTGGGCCGGATAACCGAGATAATCTCCACGGGCGGCAACGACGTGTTCGAGGTCGAGGGCCCCTACGGAGAGGTGCTGGTCCCGGTCATAGAAGAGACCATTGTGACGGTGGACCTCACGAATAAAAAGGTCGTTGTGCGGCTCCTCGAAGGACTCCTGCCCGAAGAGGCTAAGGGGCAATAGCGGTTATCAGTCATCGGTTGTCTGTCATCGGTAAAAATACGTCTTTATCCTTCACTGATAACCGATAACGGGACGGCGTTATCGGGAGGGCGGTATCAAACGGGGTGTATGGCGCGCAGGCTGACAGGCGAGCGGGCGGGTTAAGGAACCTCTGATTGATTCGCAATAGCATGTCATTCTGAGCAAAGCGAAGAATCTCAACGTCTATAAAATCAATAAGTTACGAGATTCTTCGGTCGCTACGCTTCCTCAGAATGACAGAAAAACATAATTAATCAGAGCTTCCTTAATACTATTATCTATGGCTATGCGGAAAAGACGTTTAAGATGAGGTTTGACATACTGACACTGTTCCCGGATTTTTTTACTTCTCCGCTCAACCACGGCGTTATCGGGAGGGCGGTATCAAAGGGGATTTTGACGGTCGGCATACATAATATCAGGGATTTTACCGACGATAAGCACAGGACGACGGACGACTACCCCTACGGAGGCGGCGCGGGGATGGTCATGAAGGTGGAGCCGGTTGCAAGGGCGATAGAGGCCGTCAGGGGCGCGGGGGGAATGGTGGAAACCACCGTAGTCCTGACAACGCCCCAGGGCGCGAGGTTCGGACAGGATACCGCCTTGGATCTCAAGCGCAGGGGACGCATCGCGATAGTATGCGGCAGGTACGAAGGCTTTGATGAGCGCATAAGGGGCCTTGTGGACATGGAGATATCGGCCGGGGATTATATCCTGACGGGCGGCGAGGTCCCGGCCTTGATGATCATGGACGCCGTCGGCAGGCTCATCCCGGATGTCCTCGGAGAGCCCAGTTCGCCGGAGCACGAGTCCTTCGGCGACGGCCTCCTTGAGTACCCACAGTACACAAGGCCGGAGGAGTGGAGGGGCATGAAGGTCCCTTCGGTGCTCCTATCCGGCGACCACGCCGGCATAGAGAGGTGGCGCAGACAGGAGTCAATAGCGCGCACGCTTGAAAGGAGGCCGGATCTCCTAAAGAAGGCCGTTTTGAGCGACGAGGAGAGGGCTTTTATAGGGCGCTTGAGGCCGGGCCCGCGGAACTGACGATTGACGGTCTGCTGACAGGCTACGGACCGCGGATGGGGTTTCCGAGCATAGTGACACTCGGATATAATAAGCATACAATCAAGAGAGCGGAGGATAGTATGGGAGCAATCCATGACGTGGAAAAGAGTTTCTTGAGGACCGACCTGCCGGAGTTCTCTCCCGGCGATACGCTGCTCGTCAGGGTCAAGATAAAGGAAGGCGAAAAGGAGAGGGTGCAGCCGTTCGAGGGGACGGTCATCAAAAAGCGCGGCGGCGGCGTAAGGGGCACCTTCACCGTCAGGAAGGTATCCTACGGCGTAGGCGTGGAGAGGATATTCCCGCTCCACTCCCCGTCCCTTGAGTCTATCAAGGTCTTGAGCAGGGGCAAGGTCAGGAGGGCGAAGCTCTACTACCCGGGCGCTCATATCAGCCCGCTCAAACCGCCGTCCATGCGGCGCGGTTTGAGCGGGCTGATACGTATTCCGATACCGCCCCGGGGGTCCCTTTACGATATGGATTCTTTCGAGAGAGACGCCTTTGCCAATGGCTACAGGTCCGTCGCCGGTGTGGACGAGGCCGGACGCGGCCCTCTTGCCGGTCCCGTTGTGGCCGGAGCGGTCGTATTCGAGCACCCGCCTCCGACGGGCCTCGGCATAAGGGACTCCAAGAAGCTTACCCCCTCAAGGCGCGCCTCGCTGGTCATTGACATCTACAGGACCGCCCTCGCCGTCGGGGTCGGGATAGTCTGGCCAGGGGATGTGGACAGGCTGAACATCCACAGGGCGTCGCTCCTGGCGATGGAGAAGGCCGTGCGCGGCCTCGGCCCGCCGGACGGGGGACTTAAGCCCGACTTCATCCTGATAGACGGCGCCTTCCGCACCGCACTCGATATCCCGCAGCTCCCGGTAGTCTCCGGGGACTCGCTAAGCGTCTCGATAGCGGCGGCCTCCATCATAGCAAAGACGACCCGCGACGCGATAATGGAGGCGTACCACCGGATATATCCGCATTACGGCTTCCCCGGCAACAAAGGGTACCCGACAAAGGGGCACAGAGCGGCGCTCTCCACATTCGGCCCCTGCCCGATACACAGGAAAAGCTTTCGTCTATCCTTCGCTTGACCCCGCAGCAAGGCTTGCGGGGAATGCGCTCGCTATGCATGTTCAAGCAGGATTAAGCGCGGGTTGTCACGTCTGACAGTTTGCTGAAAAACTCAATTTCACGTCAGGCCTCGGAACGGCTCTATTCCAGGAAAGGCGCTATCGTGGGTATATACAAGAAGGCTTTCGGCAGCGCGGGTGAGGACGAGGCCGAGCGGGTACTGAGGAGGGACGGCTACACTATCGTCCTCAGGAACTACAGGTGCAGGTACGGCGAGATAGACATCATCGCAAAGGACCGGGATACAATAGTTTTCGTCGAGGTCAAGACAAGGGGAGGGGACTCCTTCGGCACCCCCAAGTGCGGCGTCGATTCGAGGAAAAAGAGGCATATCGTCCATGCGGCCCAGTCCTACCTCCAGGAAAACGGGATCGTTGACTGCCTCGTAAGGTTCGACGTGGTCAGCATAGAGCGCGGAGGGGGCGGCTACGTATGCGAGGTCGTTAAGGACGCCTTCGGTGAAGACTCATAGGGGACAATTACGGCGGACGTCCTTACCATAACCCCGGATTTTTTCAGGACGGCACACAATCAAACCGCGCTCGCCGGACAATCGAAGAAAGAGATGGACGAGATAAAGAAAAAGTCCTTATTCATCATAGACGGCAGCTCTCTCATATACAGGGCCTTCCACGCCATCCCCACCACGCTTACGAACTCCAGGGGCATGCCGACGAACGCCGTGTACGGGTTTACCCAGTCGCTCCTGAAGATAATCAAGGGATTCGCCCCCGAGTACATATGCGTCTCATTTGACGTAAAGGGGCCGTCCTTCAGGCATGAGATCTTCGCCGACTACAAGGCGCAGAGGCCCTCGATGCCGGACCTCCTGTCCGTTCAGATGCCATATGTAAAGAGCATGGTCAGGGCCTTGAACATAGCGGCGCTTGAAAAGGAGGGCTTTGAGGCGGACGACCTGATAGCCACTCTGGTGAAGAGGTTCTCAGGCCCGGGCGTGAAGGTCTCGATCATCACCGGGGACAAGGACATGTACCAGCTTGTCGACGAGAATACCATCATCCTCGACTACCTGACCGCAAAGGAGTACGGGGTCAAGGAGGTCGAAGAGAAGTTCGGGGTGGGGCCCGGCAAGATAAAGGACCTGATGGCCCTTGCAGGCGACCCCGTAGACAATATACCCGGCGTCCCCGGCGTTGGTGCAAAGACGGCCGCAAAGCTCATAAGGCAATTCCATTCGCTCGACGGGATATTTGAGAGGCCTGAGGAGGTGACTTCCGTTTCGCTCAGGGACAAGCTCATTAAGCACAGGGAGCAGGCGCTCCTTTCAAGGGAGCTTGCAACGCTCCATCCCGATGTCGATATAGAGTGCACGCTCGAAGGGATCAGATACAGGGGGCCTGACATAAAGACGCTTGAGCCGCTCATGATGGAGCTCGGGTTCAAAAAGCTGCTGAGGGATATCGGGGGCGAATCCGCCTCCAATCCGGTTTCAACCGGCGATTGCATCCTTGTATTTACGGATGAGGGGCTGGATGAGGCGATAGGGTCGCTAAAGGGCCTGGGAAAGATCGCAATAGGCATCTCATCGATTGGGGAGAAGGCCACTGACGGCCTTCGTTCATTGGCGCTGGCCGCATCGGGTGACAAGGCGTATTTCATCCCCTTTTCCCCGGCCTATCCATCCGGTATGGACGAGGCCGCGGTATTAAACAGGCTCAAGAGGGTCTTGGAGGACGGGCGGATAGAGAAGGAGACGGACGATTCCAAGTCCCTCCACCTCCACCTTAAAAGGGTCGGGATCGCGCTAAGGGGTATAGGGGTGGATATTGCGCTGGCTTCATATCTCCTCGACCCTTCAAGGCCTGAGCATACGGTAGAGTCTCTCAGCTACGAGTTCCTCGGCGACTCCATGGGGGAGGGAGGCGGGAAGGAAGGGACGGAAGACCTCGAAACTGCTAAAATAAAAACATGCAAAAAAACATGCAAAAAAACATGTAATATCCTGATATTATCAGAGATACTTAATAAAAAACTTGAAGAAAATGGCCTTAAAAAACTCTATATGGAGATAGAGTTGCCCCTGTCCGAAGTGCTCGCCTCCATGGAGGAGGCCGGGATAAAGGTAGACGTCGGGCTTCTGCGGGAGCTCTCCAGAGAGGCAGAGGCTGAGCTTGCCCGGATAGAGGAGCGGATATATACCGCGGCGGGTACGACATTCAACATAAACTCCCCAAAGCAGCTCTCCGAGCTACTCTTCGAGAGGCTCGGTTTGAGGCCCGTAAAAAGGACAAAGACCGGGTTTTCAACGGACGAGGAGGTGCTGACCCGCCTTTCAGCCGGCCATGATGTGCCGGCGCTGATTCTCAGCTACAGGCAGCTATCAAAGCTCAAATCCACCTATATGGACGCGCTCTCGGAACTGGTGGACCCGGCTGACGGCAGGGTGCATACCTCTTTCAACCAGACCGTCACGGCCACCGGGAGGCTCTCAAGCTCGAGGCCTAACATGCAGAACATACCGGTCAGGGGGGAGATGGCCGGAAGGGTCCGGGAGGTCTTCGTGGCCCCGGAGGGTTTCAGCTTCCTCTGCGCCGATTATTCGCAGATAGAGCTGCGCCTCGTCGCGCATATGTCCGGGGACCAGGGGCTCATGGAATCGTTCAGGAGGGACGAGGACATCCACACCAGGACCGCCTCCGAGGTCTTCGGCATTATGCCGGAGCTCGTCACCTCCGAGATGCGCAGGCGCGCAAAGGCCATAAACTTCGGCATCATCTACGGCATGGGCCCCTACGGGCTTTCGACCGAGCTCGGCATAACCGTGAACGAGGCGACGCGTTACATAGAGAGCTACTTCAGCCACTACGGCAAGGTCAAGGAGTTCATCGACGCCACTGTGGAAGAGGCCCGGCGCAGGGGCTACACCACCACCATGTTCGGCAGGCGCAGGTTCATCCCGGAGCTTAAAAGCCCCGTGGAGCAGACCGTAAAGCTCGGTCATAGGCTCGCCATAAATACCCCTATCCAGGGCACGGCCGCCGACATGATAAAGGCCGCGATGGTCGGCATCCATCGGCTCTTCCAGCAAAAGAAGTTCCGGTCGAGGATGATTCTGCAGATACACGACGAGCTGATATTCGAGACGGCGGCCCAGGAGTTCGACGAGGTAAAGGAGCTCGTCAGGGACGGGATGGAGAGGGTTTTAGAGCTTACGGTTCCGGTTAAGGTCAATATGAAATCAGGCGCCAATTGGAGGGTCGTTGAGTAGCGGGCAATAGGCAGCCCTCTCTTGAACCACGGGCCGCGACCGCCGGAAAGGGGAAAGTGACATTATCAACCGCTGAAAGCCACTGGAGTTATACCCGAAGGGGCAGTAAAAAGGACTTGACGTTGAAATCCAATAAAGATATCATTAATATAAAAAGTGTAACCACGCTCGGCTGGCTTATTTGCTGATTATACGGGTCAGGCAAGGTACTTGACATTATGAAAAAACAACTACCGAACACTCCCGGCGCTAAAAAGACCGGGGGGGCGAAACAATAAAATAAAACACAAAAAAGGCACTTATGCGCGAAGAGAAAAGACCATACACTACCGGGGAAATTGCCGGATTCTGCCATGTGACCATAAATGCGGTGAAGAAGTGGATAGTCTCCGGGAAGCTCCATGCCTTCAGGACGCCGGGCGGGCACTTCCGGGTCAACAAGGAAAATTTTATCGAGTTCCTCGATAAATACAAGCTCGATATAAAAGAGGAGGTCTTCCCGGAAAGGAAGAAGATACTTATAGCCGACGACGAGCCCGGTGTGGTCGAGTTCATAAGGGGGGCGCTTGAGTCGATGCAACGGGGCTACGAGATAGAGACCGCGGCGGACGGCTACGAGGCGCTCATAAAGGTCGGGGACTTCAAGCCCGAGCTCCTCATACTCGACATAATGATGCCCAGGATAGACGGCTTTGAGGT
>JACRNN010000074.1 GCA_016234955.1 Deltaproteobacteria bacterium
GGTCGGCGGCTGGATGCATCACGAAGGTCGTCATTGAGGGAACGTAAGCGGACTGCCGCCGCTAAAGGCGGCGTCTATGCCAGGTTCCGGTAAACCGGCTGAGGTTCGCCTGCTATAAGTGATCAAAAAAGCCCTATCTGGACAGGGCCGGTTGGAACGGTCTCTTCCACGCCGCCGAAGACCTTGATCTTGCCGAACTCGCCGTCAAAGCCGGGCTTTACCGTAATGTCACCGCTACGCACCTTCATGATAGCGCCGGCCGTAGTTGCCCCGGCAAGGCCGGTGAGATCGTCTTCCGCCATGTCGAGCAGTATTCTGAATTCGCTCCTTGCAACGGATGTGAGCCTCTTATATTCCCTCTGCACCTTTACTGAATTGACGCCTGTTCCCAACACCTCCGCGAGTATTTCCTCAAGCGGGACCAGATGCCTTGCGGGGATGGCGTCAGCCGGTGCGAACCCCTCGGGCCTGTCGGCGAGCTCCTCGACCCTGCTCATCACCCCCACCGTCACTTCCTTGAGGCATACGGGGCACTTCCTGCCGGCCTTTAAGGTCTCCTGCGGGGAGAATACTATGCCGCACCCCCTGTGTCCGTCGTAATGGTACTTGCCCTCTTCCGGATAGAACTCCACGGTATAGAGAAACCTTGACCTGTCTTTACTCTTTATGACGCCGGTTATCTCATGGTAGTCAAGGGCGCACTCGAAGACGTTTGCCTCCCTGCCGAGCTTGGAAGGGGAGTGCGCGTCTGAATTGGAGATCAGGGTTATCCTGTCGAGGGATGAGAGCCGCCAGTTCATCCGCGGGTCCGAGGAGAGGCCCGTCTCTATGGCGTGGATGTGCCCTGAGAGGTCCCCGAAACATTCTTCTATGGAGTCGAAACCGGACTTGCTCCCGAAGATCGAGAACCAGGGGGTCCATGCGTGAGCGGGCACGAGCATAGCGTCAGGGGAGGCGTCAAGGACTATCTTCAGGAGGTCCTGGGCCGAAAAACCGAAGATGGGCCTGCCGTCCGAACGTATGTTGCCGAGCCTCATGAACGCCGAGTTCATCTTGCGGACCGAGGCAAGCGATGGGGCGAATATCAGGCTGTGGATCTTCCGGGTCTTGCCGTTACAGGTATAGATGTTGCTGACCTCGGCGGTCAGCATGAAGCGGGTGGGATTGTTTTTTTGGGATTGTTCTTTTAGTGCGTACAGCCCGTTGCCCGCGGGTTCGAGCTTTTCCTCGATGGACGCGAAGTGCGCGGGATGCGTGAAGTCTCCGGTGCCGAGGAGGTCTATCCCCTTTACCTTTGCCCAGAGGGCGAGCAGATCAAGGTTCATATCCTTGCTCGTCGCCCTTGAGTATTTGCTGTGGATATGGAGGTCGGCTATTATCCGCATGATTTTCCGATCGCGTCAGCGTCTCAGGTAGTCATGTATCTTTTACGCTTTTCGCGTTCTCAATCCCTGTATTTAAGGGTGCCTCTAAAAATCAGATATTTTTTCCGAGGTCGAGGCGGGGTGAAAATAAAAAGCGGAGCATATATGCTAATATGTGTCCATTTTTATTTTCGCCCTAACGAAGATATCGGGGAAAAGAGCAATTTTTAGAGGCGCCCTTCGATCAGACCCCCATGATGCTATAGCCCGCGTCCACATGGATGACCTCTCCCGTTACGCCGCTTGAGAGGCCGCTCAGGAGGTAGAGCGCGGTGCCCGCCACGTCATCGAGCGTGATGTTGCGCCTCAACGGGGACCTCGACTCGACCGAGTCCAGGATGGTCTTGAACCCGGTTATCCCCATGGCGGCGAGCGTCTTTACGGGCCCGGCCGAGATGGTATTGACCCTGATGTTTTTAGGGCCCAGGTCCGCGGCAAGGTACATGGCGCTTGCTTCAAGCGCGGCCTTCGCCACGCCCATGACATTGTAATTCTGGATGACCTTCTCGCTCCCGTAGTAGCTCAGGGTTATTATGCCGCCGCCCCGGCCCTCCATGAGGGGAGCGGCCCTCCGGGCAAGGGCCACAAGGGAGTACGCGCTTACGTCGAGGGCGAGCCTGAAGCCGTCCCTCGATGTCGTCAGGTACTCGCCCTTAAGCTCCTCCTTCCTGGCGAAGGCGAGCGAATGGACGAGCCCGTCAAGCGAGCCCCACTCCCTGCCTACGGCGTCGAAGACAGAGTCTATCTGGCCGTCGTCGGTTACGTCGCACGGGAGTATGATCCTTGAGCCGAGCGACTCGGCAAGCGGCCTCACCCTCGATTCAAGCGCCTCGCCTGCGTAGGTGAAGGCAAGCTCCATCCCTTCTTTTTTGAGTATCCTGGCGATGGCCCAGGCTATGCTCTTGTCGTTCGCAACGCCGAAGATAATGCCCTTTTTTCCGTCTAACAGACCCATCTGATACCTCCCGTATAGAAATGGAAATGGATGGAAAATGGCGCGCCTTAAGTGTCGGGGTTCGTACGCCGTAAAATTTCATGCATGGCTCCCTTTTAACATTATTTCCCGTTCCGTTCAATCGTTATGTTCCGTCCGCCGCCCCCAACGGATGCGCCGGGCGGAACAAAGGCCCTTCTTGCGTAAACCGGCGCATTCTGATAGATTTAAGAAAGTGGAATCAATCCATGATGTATTTTCCAGAAAAGGTTGATGGAAAACCAAGATGCCTGAACTGAGACTGAACCTCGTAACAAGGGAATGGGTCATCATCGCGACCGAACGGGCGAAGCGGCCCGAGGACTTCAAGGCCGCCGTACCGGAGCGGCCCGTCCCGCCCCCTTACCTGGCGGAATGCCCGTTCTGTCCGGGCAACGAGGGGAAGACCACCGAGGAGCGCTTCCGGATATCGGAAGGGGACGCCTGGAAGATAAGGGTGGTGGCCAATAAGTACCCCGCCGTGGCAACGGTGGGAGAGAAGCGCTGGATCCCCGACGGCTTCAGGCGCACGGTCACGGGCGTGGGGCTCCATGAGGTGATAATAGAGAGCCCGGCGCACAACATGAACCCCGCCCTGATGGAACTGGGCCATGTGAACGACCTGATCGGGGTCTACAGAAAAAGGTTCGTCGAGGCCCATCGCGACCCGAGGGTGGAGCACGTCATCATCTTCAGGAACCACGGCGAGGGGGCCGGCACGTCCCTTGAGCATCCGCACTCCCAGATTATCGGGGTGCCCGTGGTGCCGGTGCAGTTCAGGGACAGGGTACAGGCGGCGATGCACTTCTTCGACAATACCGGGGAGTGCCTCTTCTGCCATATCCTGAACAAGGAGAAAGGCTACGGCGTGAGGGTCGTGCTGGAGACGGCGCACTTCCTGACCTTCATACCCTACGCCGCGCTTTCGCCGTTCCATACGTGGGTCTTCCCCAAGAGGCACTCGGCCGTCTTTTCCGACATAAGGGACGAGGAGGCCGCAGACCTCGCCATGAACCTCAAGACCGTCCTTTCAAAGTTCTACTGGGGCCTTGACAACCCGGACTACAACCTCGTCATAAGGTCGAGCAGGCCCGAGGACGTCAAGAACGAGTACTGCCACTGGTACCTGAGCGTCGTGCCGAGGGTCACGAAGGCCGCCGGGTTCGAGCTCGGGAGCGGGATGTTCATAAATACGGGCCTTCCTGAAGAGAGCGCGCGGTTTTTGAGGGACGCGCCGATTGCGTAGCAAGGTAGGGCGGGTAACACCCGCCGAATTATCGTCTGACATCCGGCGGGTTACGGCTTTCGCCTAACCCGCCTACTACAAGACTGCCTCTCCTAACGTTAAATGCGCGAATACAGAAACCCACTCCCTACAGTAGACATAATAATAGAACTGCCCGGCAAGGGGATAGTCCTCATAGAGAGGAAGAACGAGCCCCACGGCTGGGCCATGCCCGGAGGGTTCGTCGATTACGGCGAGAGCCTCGAAGAGGCCGCCGTGAGGGAGGCCATTGAGGAGACGTCCCTGAACGTAAAACTTATCTGCCAGCTCCACGCCTACTCGGACCCCAAAAGGGACCCGCGGTTCCATACGGTATCAATCGTATTCGTGGCGCGCTCCGATGGGGAGCCGCAAGCCCGCGACGACGCGAGGGGGATAGGGGTCTTTACCGAGGAGGACCTGCCGACGCCGCTCGTCTTCGACCACGCAAAGATTTTGAAGGATTACTTCAGGTGGAAGAGAGAGGGGTGGGGGGTATTCGGGGGGTGAGGGGGGAGGGGAAGTCATTGCGAGCAAGGTAGGGCGGGTAACACCCGCCGAATTATTGTCTGATATCTGGCGGGTTACGGCTTACGCCTAACCCTCCCTACAGGACTAATCTACGCGACAGGCTCTAAGACCTGAGGGCGGGCACGGATTCACCTTTCCCATTTACCCCGGCGTCCCTGGGTAAGCGTAACACCGTAACTGCATTAAAAGCTACTGGTTCCAATATACAAGGGCGGGCGAAGCCCGCCATTTACATGAGTGAGTAGCTGATATTTTGGTGGGCGGAGCCCACCCTACTACATGCCTCAGCCCCTTCTGTTTACCTGCTCTTTCTACCCTAACCTCTCCTTCAAGAGCTTATTGACGAGCTTGGGGTTTGCCTGGCCCTTCGTGGCCTTCATCGTCTCGCCGACGAAGAACCCCATGAGCTGGGTCTTGCCCGCCCTGTACCGCTCGACGCTCTCGGGGTTGGCGCCTATTATCCCGTCTATAATCCCGGAGAGCTCCGCCTCGTCGGATATCTGCACAAGGCCCTTTGACTTTACGATATCCTCAGGCGCCTTGCCAGTCCTGTACATCTCCTCAAAGACCTCTTTGGCCATCTTGCCGCTTATTGCGCCCTTTTTTACTATCGTAATGAGGCCGGCGAGGTTCTCAGGGGGCACCGGACAGTCCTTCACGTCCCTGTTGTCCTCCTTGAGAAGCCGGAGGAGTTCGCCCATTATCCAGTTGGAGGTCGTCTTCGGGTCGCCGGTCTTTTTTACGGCCTCCTCGTAGTAATCGGCCAGTTCCCTCGTCGAGGTCAGCACCCCGGCGTCATACGCGGGTATCCCGTATCCGGAGACGAACCTTTCCCTCTTTGCTTGCGGTAGCTCCGGCAGGGTCGCTCCGAGAGCCTCCACCATCCCGGCCTCTATTACGAGGGGCAGGAGGTCCGGCTCAGGGAAGTACCTGTAGTCGTGCGCCTCTTCCTTGGACCTCATCGAGATCGTCACGCCCCTGGACGAATCGAATAGGCGGGTCTCCTGCACGACCTTGCCGCCGCTCTCTATGAGGTCGGTCTGCCTCTGTATCTCGTAGTCTATGGCGTCCCTTACGAACTTGAATGAGTTGATGTTCTTTAGCTCGGCCTTTGTCCCCAACTTCCGCTCTCCGACCGGCCTTACCGATACGTTCGCGTCGCACCGGAAGCTCCCCTCCTCCATGTTGCCGTTTGAGATGCCGAGGTAGACGATTATGTCCCTCAACGCCTTGAGATACGCCTGCGCCTCTTCAGCGGTCCGCATATCGGGCTCGCTCACTATCTCTATGAGCGGCACGCCGGTCCTGTTGAGGTCAACGAAGCTGTAGCCGGAGTCCTCCGGCCCCTCGCCGTGGAGGAGTTTTCCCGCGTCCTCCTCCATGTGTATCCTCGTTATGCCGATCCGCTTCCTGTTGCCATCGAGGTCTATGTCGAGTCTGCCGCGCTCGGCCAGCGGCTCCGTGTACTGGGATATCTGGTACCCCTTGGGCAGGTCTGGATAGAAGTAGTTCTTCCTCGCAAAGACGCTCTTCGGGTTGATTGCGCACTCCACCGCTATGGCCATCTTCACCGCGTACTCGACCGCCCGTCTGTTGAGCGCCGGGAGCACGCCCGGCATACCGAGGCATATGGGGCATACCTGGGTATTTGGCTCCGCGCCGAACCTGGTGGAGCAGGAGCAGAAGAGCTTTGAGTCCGTGAGGAGCTGCGCGTGGACCTCAAGGCCTATGACGGCTTCAAATTTCATCGCTGGGCCCTCTTTATTTTCATATGGCGGGCCGCCTCTTGTGCCACCCGGTGGCCTGTTCGTAGGCGTACGCGGCCCTCAGGACCGTGCCTTCGTCGAACTCCCTGCCGAGTATCTGCAGCCCCACCGGGAGCCCGTCTTTGGTAAAGCCGCACGGGACGGATATCCCGGGGATGCCGGCCAGGTTGCACGATATCGTGAATATGTCGGAGAGGTACATCGTGAGCGGGTCTTCGATCTTCTCTCCGAACCTGAAAGCGGCCGTAGGCGCCGTGGGTGTGGCTATCACGTCGCACGTCCTGAACGCCGCGCTGAAGTCGTCCCTGACGAGCGTCCTCACCTGCGAGGCCTTCTTGTAGTACGCGTCGTAGTACCCGGCGGAGAGCGAATACGTGCCGAGCATTATCCTCCTCTTCACCTCCCCGCCGAAGCCCGAGTCCCTCGTCTTTTTGTACATGTCGATGAGGCTGCCTGCCTCGTTGACCCTGAGCCCGTACTTGACGCCGTCATAGCGCGCGAGGTTGCTGCTCGCCTCGGCGGTGGCGACGAGGTAATATACCGCCACTGCGTACTCCGTGTGCGGCAGGCTTACCGGCACGAGCTCGGCCCCCGCGCCCTTTAACACGTTGAGTGCTTCCCTGACCGCCTTTTCAACGTCAGGGTCCATCCCCTCGATGAAGTATTCCTTCGGTATGCCGACCTTCAACCCCTTGCACCCTCCGGAAAGAAAGGAGCGATAGTCCGGGACCTCCATATCCACGGAGGTCGAATCGAGCGGGTCGCGCCCGGCCATGGCCTTTAGCATTATCGCCGCGTCTGTAACGTCCCTGGTGAAAGGCCCGGCCTGATCGAGCGACGAGGCGAAGGCGACCATCCCGAACCTCGAGACCCTGCCGTAAGTCGGTTTGAGCCCGACCACGCCGCAGCAGGCCGCGGGCTGGCGGATGGAGCCTCCGGTGTCGGTGCCGACCGACGCCGCGCACTCCGAGGCCGCCGTTGCGGCGGCCGAGCCGCCGGAGCTGCCTCCTGGGACGCGGTCCGGGGCCCACGGGTTCAAGGTCTTGAAGAAGGCCGAGTTCTCGGTGGATGAGCCCATTGCGAACTCGTCCATGTTGGTCTTGCCGAGGAGCACCGCCCCCGAGCCCTTGAGTTTTTTCACGACGGTAGAGTCGTACGGCGGGATGAAGTCGCCGAGTATCTTCGAGGCGCACGTGGTCCTTATCCCCCTGGTGCAGAATATGTCCTTCACCGATACAGGTATGCCGGTCAGGGGGGTGACGCCTTCCTTCCCCGCGAGCATCCCGTCGGCCCTCTGCGCGGCCTTGAGGGCCGCTTCCGCGGTGACGGTGATGTAGGCGTGGATATTCTTATCGACCTCTTCGATGCGGCCGAGGAACGCCTTCGTCACTTCAACGGAGGAGACCTCTTTCCTTAAAAGCCTCTCTGAAAGCTCGTGTATGGCAAGGGAGGTTAGTTCCAACGCCGTTCTCCTTGTGGAATATATTGAGTCGCCCTCAACCGCTCCGGGCCAATCACTCTATCACCTGCGGGACCTTGAAGCACCCCCGCTCCTTCTCCGGGGCGTTTCGCAGGGCCTCTTCCTGCGGTATCGACGGCGCGGACCTGTCCTCGCGCACGGCGTGCGCAAGCGGCACCGTGTATGTGGTCGGGACAACGCCGCTGGTATCGAGCTCTGAGAGCTTCTCCACGTAGTTAAGTATCCTCTGGAGCTGCCTGGTGTAGAGCTCCATCTCCTCCTCGGAGAGGGCGAGCCTGGCGAGTTCCGCGACGTGGAGCACGTCCTGCTTTGTTATGGACACGTTATCCGTTATCGAACCTCCTGATCGTTAAGTGTGTAAGCTACCACAATACGGCGCGCCCTTGCAAGGGCGCTGAAAAAAACTCAAGTTTTCCGGCAAACGTCCGTTGTATCTTATAAGGGATTAATGTTGACACAAAATTTCATAAATGTTATTTTTTTATCAAGGTGATTCTTGTTCCTTAAACCCTAACGCACCACAACACACAGGAGGAAGATGATGGCTACGAAAAAACCGGTTGCCAAGAAAAAGACCGCCGCGAAGAAGCCCACCGCGAAGAAGCCCATGGCAAAGAAGTCAGGACGCTGTTGCTGAGAGCTTCGGTTAGCAATATCGGAAGAGGGAGCGCGTAATAACCGCGCTCCCTCTTCTTTTTCCACCTCCTGCAACGCCCCTCTTTTCCGCCCTCTCCGCGCGCCCTTGACTCGATATGTTTTAGCTGATAAACTTGCCCTATGCCGATAGACACGTTAGACCGGTTCGAGGTCAAATACCTCCGGGTCATAGACGAGAACGGCACGGCTGACCCCTCCGTAATGCCGCCGCTCTCCGACGCCATCCTTAAAAATATCTTCGAAAAAATTGTGCTCGCCAGGACCTTCAACCAGAGGGCCATGAGCCTTCAGAGGGAGGGGCGCATCGGCACCTACGCATCCTTCTACGGCCAGGAGGCCGCCCAGATAGGCAGCGCGTTGGCCATCGCCGGGGGGGACTGGGTCTTCCCGTCATTCAGGGAGTCCGGCGTCCTGATAGCGCTCGGGTATCCCCTGCGTCAGCTCTACAGCTACTGGGCCGGGGACGAGAGGGGGATGCAGGCCCCCCCGGGCCTCAACGTCTTCCCGATGAGCGTACCTGTCGGGACCCAGGCCCCTCACGGCATGGGCGCGGCGTGGGCGATGAAGTACAGGAAAGAGAAGAAGGCGTCCATAACATACTTCGGCGATGGCGGCTCCTCAAGGGGGGACTTCCACGAGGCCCTGAACCTCGCCGGGGTGTTCAAGGTCCCGGCGATCTTTTTCTGCCAGAACAACCAGTGGGCCATCTCCATGCCGAGACAGAGGCAGACCGCGGCAAAGACCATAGCCCAGAAGGCCATAGGCTACGGGATAGAGGGCATGGCGGTGGACGGCAACGACGCTGTCGCCGTGTATAAGGCCACGACGGACGCCCTTGACAGGGCAAAGAGGGGAGAGGGGCCCACGCTCATAGAGGCGTTCACCTACAGGCTGGACGACCATACCACCTCGGATGA
>JACRNN010000075.1 GCA_016234955.1 Deltaproteobacteria bacterium
CTCGGACAACCACTCGGTATGCGATACCCTGAGGACGACGAACTTCGACCCCGGCGGGTTCTGCGAATTCGTGAGGGTGCCATCCATAAACGTAGACAGGGGGGTGTTCGTCCTCCCTGAGAACCTGAGTTTCGAGGAGGCCACGTTCGCCGAGCCGCTCGGCTGCGTCTTGAGGGCAATGAGAAAGGCCGGTCTGACCGCCGGGGCCAACGTCCTCGTTATAGGGAGCGGGATATCCGGGCTCCTGCACATAAGGGCGGCAAAGGCGCTCGGGGCCGGCTCCATAGCCTCCACCGACATAAACGGCTTCAGGCTCGAAGCGGCGCGGAGGTCCGGGGCTGACCACTGCCTGAGGGCTGATGGCGACGTCCCCGGCGCGGTGCGGCGGCTCTTCGGCAGGCCGGCCGATATCGTCGTCATATGCGTTGCGAGCGATTCGGCCATCGAGCAGGCGATAAAGAGCGTTGACAGGGGGGGCGTGATAGTGTTTTTCGCCCCGAAGGAGCCGGGCGCCACGTTCCCGATGCCGCTATTCGACCTCTGGAGGGATAATATAACGATAGTCAACCCCTACGCCTCTCCGCCGATGGAGACGCGGACGGCGCTCGACCTTTTAGGGGCCGGGAGGGTGAAGGTGGGGGACTTGATTACCCACAGGCTCTCCCTCGACGACGCGGCGGAGGGGTTCAGGCTGGTGAGCGAGGCGAAGGAGTCGATAAAGGTCATTATCGAGCCGCAGAGATAGGGTTGGCGGGGCCATAGGGCCATAGGATGCGCTGAGGAACGAAGCGCATCGTTCGAGTCATTCATCGGCATGAATGCAAAATTCCCCTGAATATCCACATATGGCTGGGTAAATGCCCAACCGGGTGGGTTGTGCCCACCATGTACAGGAGTGAATAGCGGATATTTTGGTGGGCGGAACCCACCCTACTATACTGGAGCACGGTAGGTTGGGTTGCGTTTTTCAACCCAACGATTTGCCGGAAGGATTGTTGGGTTACGCTCCGCTAACCCAACCTACACAACTTTGCCCACCATGTACAGGAGTGAATAGCGGATATTTTGGTGGGTGGAACCCACCCTACTATACTGGAGCACAACGGTGAAAAAGATAGGTCTGGTCATAAAGGCGAGCAACCCCGCCGCCGTGGCCCTCGGACGCGAGATAGCGGCATGGGCCGGCAAAAGGGGAGGGGAGGTCTTCTGCGACGAGGCCCTTGCTGGCAGGATAGAGCCGGCTACCCCAGTCAGGCCGGAGGACATACCCGCCTCCATCGACACGATGGTGGTGCTGGGCGGCGACGGCACGATGCTCTACGCCGCAAGGCTGATAGACGGCAGGAAGGTGCCGATGCTCGGGGTCAACATGGGCGGGCTCGGGTTCCTGACAGCGGTCACCGTAAAGGAGGTATTCCATCTCCTCGATAGGGTATTCAGCGGCGAGTGCGCGGTCGAGGAGAGGATGATGCTCTCGGTGTCGCTCGCCAGGGGAGGCCGCGAGATAGCGAGGCACAGGGTCTTGAACGACGCCGTGGTAAAGGGCTCGACCGGCAGGCTCCTCAGGATGGAGACGCGCATCAACATGGAGTACGTGACGACCTACAGGGCGGACGGACTCATAGTGGCCACCCCCACTGGGTCCACGGCTTACTCGCTTTCGGCCGCGGGCCCGATCCTCTACCCGACGATACATTCGATAATAGTGGCTCCGATATGCCCGTTCAACCTGACGAACAGGCCGGTCGTGATACCGGACTGGATGACCGTGGACGTGACAATAAGCGCGGACCAATCCAACGCGGAGCTGATACTCGACGGGCAGGTCGATATGCCGCTTGAGGGCGGCGACATCATAAAGATAAAGAGGGCGCAGGAGAGCGCCTATCTGATAAAGTACGAGGGCAAGAGCTACTTCGACATATTGAGGGAGAGGCTCATGTGGGAGGTAAAGGCTTGAGGCCCGCCCGGCGGCAATCCTGCCGTGGGCTTCGATGCGCTAACATGTCAGGGAAGGCCCCCGCTTCCCCCGTAAGCCATGCTGCTTGAGCTGAACATAAAAGACTTCGCCATAATCGACAGCCTCTCGATCACATTCGGGCCGGGGCTGAACATATTTACGGGCGCGACCGGCGCGGGGAAGTCCATAATAATGGACGCCCTCTCCCTCATACTCGGGGACAGGGCTTCAAACGACGTCATCAGGTCGTCGATGGAGGAGGCGCAGGTCGAGGCCATGTTCGACGTATCCTCCTGCCCGGCCGTTATCGACGCGCTTAAGTCCTGCGGCATGGATTGCGCGGGGGAGCTCGTTATAAAGCGCGTCATACAGAGGGCGGGGAAGAACAGGGTCTACATAAACGGCGGCCTCGCCACACTTTCCACCCTCGCCGACATAGGGGGGCGGCTGATAGACGTCTGCGGCCAGAGCGAGCACCAGACCCTTACAAGGGCGCAGGAACAGTTGGAGATGCTCGACTCCTTCGGCGCGCCCGGCGCATTGAGGAGGGAGATGAGGGAGGCGCACCAGGCCTACTCTTCCGTGAAAAGGGAGCTTGATTCCCTAATCGAGCAATCCAAGACCTCCCGGGAGCGCAAAGACCTCTTGAGCTTCCAGCTCAAGGAGATATCGGACGCCGACCCGCTCCCCGGGGAGGACGTCGAGCTCAAGGTTGAGAAGGAGAGGCTCCAGAACGCGGAGAAGATAAAGGGCGCCGTTGCCGGGGCCGAGGCCGTCATATATTCGGATTCGGGTTCCGCCGCGGAGCGGCTCGGGGCCGCGGTAAAGGCGCTCCGAGAGATATCGGCCTACGACCAGAGGATAGCAAAGACCGTTGAGGCGCTTGAATCGAGCCTCTTCGCCGTGGAGGACGCGGCCTCGTTCCTGCGCGGATATTCCGAATCCGCCGAGGCCGACCCCGACGGGCTTGAGAGGGCGGCCGCGAGGTTTGATCTCCTGGGCAGGCTTAAAAAGAAGTACGGGCCTACCCTTGAAGATGTAATAGAGAGGAAGAGGTCCATAGAGAAGGAGCTCTCCGGGGTGGAGGACATCGAGGAAAGGATCAAGGGGTTGTCCTCCGAGTTCGCAAGGGCGCAATCCAAGGCCATAGAGGCCGCCCGATCCCTCACCCTGGCGAGAAAAAAGAGCGCGGCCGTGCTTGAAAAAGAGATAGAGGCCGAACTCTCCGGCCTCGGCATGAAGGGCGCGGCATTTGAGGTCTCTATCGAAACCGACGCCGGGGCCTTCAACGAGCGCGGCTCAGACAGGGTAGGCTTCCTGATTTCCCCAAATCCCGGAGAGGAGATAAAGCCCCTTGCCAGGATAGCGTCCGGCGGGGAGCTCTCCAGGATAATGCTCGCAATAAAGAGGGTGTCCAGGGCCGGGAGGGTGCCGACCCTCGTCTTTGACGAGATAGACGCCGGGGTGGGCGGGGCCGTGGCCCAGGTCATGGGGCTCAAGCTCAAGGAGGTGGCAGGGGCCAACCAGGTCATCTGCATCACGCATATGCCGCAGATAGCGGCGTTCGCGGACACTCACTTCTCGGTGTCCAAGGGCGCGCGGGACAACAGGACCGTGACCGCCGTTACGGAGCTAAAAGGGGATGAGCGGGTCGGGGAGCTATCCGCTATGCTCGGCGGCCTGTCCGTGACCGAGACGACCATCAGGCACGCCGGCGAGCTTATCGCGGCCGCCGGAGACCTTGCGTCAAAGAAAAAGCCGGCCGGCAACAGGCAAGGACGCCGCCACGGATGAACATGCATAGCGAGCGCGAGGCCCGCGAGCATTGCCGCGGGATCAAGCGAGCGAATAGAAATGATACTCCCTTATATGTCGAAGATCCCCTGCGGCTTGCCGCGGGGGCTTCAACCTGAGATTCAGCCGGCGGGCGCGCGCGGAGGATAGTTGGTAAGGAAAGCGGTACTTAACGACGCGGAGTCCATATACTCCCTCATAGAGTACTTCGCGAAAAAGGGCGGCATGCTCCACAGGCCCCTTGCCGATATATACGACAGCCTCAGGGACTTCTTTGTCTACGAAGAGGACGGCCGCGTGACCGGCACGTGCGCCCTCCACATAAGCGGCCCGGATATGGGCGAGATAAGGTCGCTCGCGGTCTCTGAGGACCGCAGAGGGAGGGGCATAGGCAGGAAACTCGTCACCGCCTGCCTTGACGAGGCGCGCTCCATAGGGCTTAAAAGCGTCTTCGCGCTGACGTACCAGGTCGGCTTTTTCCACAGGCTCGGCTTCAGGGGTATAAAAAAGGAAGTGCTTCCAAGCAAGATCTGGAGCGACTGCGTCAAATGCGTCAAGTTCCCGAACTGCGACGAGAACGCGGTCATCGTGGACCTGCAATGAGCCCTCCGGGCGCTCAAAGACGGATGGCGGGGGAGAGGGACGCGGTTTTAAAAAGAGATATAATTAGCAGGATGCGGAAAAACTCAAAATAGAACAGGTTGCTCAAAAAGTTACAGATGCGAGGAGTCGAGAAAGTACGGAATGAGGCTTACTTTGTCCGTACGCCGCAGTGACGAACGCCGAGACGACAAAGCAGATGCGACTTTTTCAGCGACTTGTTAGGGTAATGACATGAAGGACGATACATTGAAAATGGCCGACGGTTCGGTTGAGAGCCTCAAGGTCAGGTCGAACTCCGGGGTGGGCTTACGGACCATATCGGGCGACAGGCAGGGCTTCGGGTTCTCGAACGTATTTACCGGGGAGAGCCTCAAAGGGCTCGTTGAGAGCGTCCTTTCCGGAAGCAGCGCGGTATCGCCGGATAAGCGCCTTAAATTCACGCCGCCCCAAAGCCCCGCTGTCACGGAGGAGTCGCTCGGCCTCTTTGACGACACCTTCCACACCTTCCCGGAAGAGGGCAAGATAGAGGCCGCGCTCAGGATAGAAGAGGGGGCCAGGGGGTGTGATGAGAGGGTCAGGAGGGTGAGGAGGGCCACCTATTCCGAATCCGAGGTCGCAACGCGCGTAGTGAACTCCAACGGGGTCGATTTAAAGGGCCGCGCCACATACTATTCCGGGAGCGTTACCGCCGTCGCCGAAGAGGGCGGGGAGTCGCAGATGGGCTGGGAGATGGACACCTCCCACAAAAGGGGGGCGATAGACCCTGAGAAGATAGGCAGGGACGGCGGCAGAAACGCGCTGAGGATGCTCGGCGCCCGGAAGATAAAGACGGTCAAGTGCCCGGCGGTCATAGAGAACACCGTCGTATGCGAGCTGATCGAGTCCCTGGCCGGGTCTTTCCTCGGGGACAACGTCCTCAAGGGCAAATCGATGTTTATAGGCAAGGCCGGCAGGAAGGTGGCCTCCAAAGTCCTTGACGTATGGGACGACGGCGTGCTTCCCGGCGGCTGGGCCGCGTCGGTCTTTGACGGCGAGGGCGCGCTCAGGCAAAAGACCCCGCTCCTCACCGAAGGCGTCTGCATGGGGTTCCTCTACGACACGTACTGGGCCGAGAGGGCGGGGGCTGCCTCGACCGGCAATGCCGCGCGGTCGAACTACAAGGGGTTCCCGACGGTCGGCGCGTCGAACCTCTATATAGGGAAGGGCGCGAAGACCCTTGATGAGCTCTTCAAGGAGATAGGCAGGGGGCTCTTCATAACGGAGCTGATGGGGGTTCACACCATAAACACCATAAGCGGCGATTTCTCTCTCGGCGCTTCGGGCTCATGGATAGAGGGCGGCGGGGTGGCGTATCCCGTCAGGGGCATGGCCATCTCAGGGAACCTCCTCGGCCTCTTTGAAAAGACCGTATGCTGCGCGAAGGACCTGCGCTTCATCGGGTCTATCGGCGCCCCGAGCCTCATGGTCGAGGAGATAGAGGTTAGCGGCGCATAAGGTACGGAGCCGGGTATGAAAGACAAAAATTTCGAGCAGGTACTGTCGCGAAACCCGCTCTTCAGCGGCCTTGAGGAGTTCTATATCAAGGACCTTGCGGCAAGGGGCGAGGTGAAGAGCTGGTCGGAGGGCTCCCAGGTGATCGTGGAGGGGGAGGCCGGGGAGGAGGTCTACTTCATAATCTCTGGCAAGGTCAAGGTCACGCTCTACGGCGAGGAGGGCAGGGAGATAGTGTTGGCGTCGCTTAAAGAGGGCGATGTCTTTGGCGAGATGTCGATAATAGACGACAAGCCGAGGTCCGCCAACGTCGAGGCGGTAACGGCCCTTGAGTGCCTCGTGATAAACAAGACCGCCTTCCTGGATTATCTCGCAAGGCACCACAGGGTATACGGGAGGCTGTTCGCCTACCTCACCGGACGGTTGAGGGAGGCTACGAGGAAGATAGGCGGGCTTGCGCTCCTGGACGTGTGCGGCAGGATAGCCCATACGCTCATAGGCATGTCCAGGGCGGGCGAGGAGGAAAAGGTCGTCTCCATAGAGAGGCCGACCCACGAGGAGCTTGCCGCCATGATCGGGTCGTCGCGCGAGGTGGTGAGCCGGGCCTTGAAGAAGATGACGCAGGAGGGCTATATAAAGATAGAAAAAGACAGGATATTCCTCTATATGCAGTGACGGCTGGTCCCCGAACCAGGCGGATGCCCGGCAAAGCCGCGGATACCCATGCCTTACGCGCGGTTACGGTTGCGCCCCTACTCGCGCTTTAAACCCCGTGGGGTTTAAGAACGCAAAAGACTAAAAGCCTTGACACAATTGCCGCTTTGTGTTATGCAAGACCATCCCTTTAAGAGCCTGCCATAAGATTTTTTCAGGTTCTTTTTGTCCGTAGAAGTCCATTGCGGATTAAACCCCGGATTCTGAACATCAGATTTGATTTTAGCGGGTTGAGGAAAAAGTCCCCAAAGTTGTCATTTTATCAGCTCTGAAATTCTTCGCGGAGTTTATCCTGAGCGAAAAACCAAGATTCTTCGCGGAGCCTGTCCTGAGCGGAAGAACGAGATTCTTCGCTACGCTCAGAATGACATAGCGAAGGGCTCAGAATGACAGGATAAAATAGTCTTTCCGCATCCTGTTGGAAAATCCCATTAGGGAGCGCCGGTATGCGAAAACGGTACTATACGCTCTATGTAATGACGAACGACGCCTCGAAGTCCGCCCAGTTGAAGATACCGGCGGGGCTCTTGAAGGCGGCTGGCGTTGCCGTTGCGGTCTGTCTTCTTGCCGCGGGCGTCATCATCTTCGATTACATGAGGCTCAAGGCGTCCGACACCGAGCTCTACGCGCTTAAGAAGGAGAACACCTCGCAGAAGATCGCTCTCCAGGGGCTTACCGGGAAGATAAAGGAGATCGAGGCGGAGATATCCAAGCTCAACGTCTTTGACAGGAAGCTGAGGATAATAGCCAACATAGAAGAGCCGAAAGGCCCTAAAACAGCCGCGCAGATAAACGGCATCGGCGGTGGAGAGACCCCTGAGGACGCGGACGGCGGCGCATTATCCGCAAAGAAGAACGAGCTCGTAAAGAGCCTCGATGCGGACCTGAAAGGGCTTGAACAGAGGGCCAGGTCCCAGGAGTCGAGCTTCACCGAACTCCAGGAAACGCTCCTTAAGCGCTCTTTCCTGCTCGTGTCCACCCCTTCGATATGGCCCGCGCACGGCTGGGTGACCTCGGTCTATGGTGAGAGGATATCCCCCTTTACCGGGCTGCCGCAGATGCACAAGGGCCTTGACATAGCCAACCGCGCCGGAACTCCGGTGGTCGCCCCGGCGGACGGGGTCGTAGTCAAGGTGGGGGTCGACCCCTACCTCGGCAAGCTTGTCACCATATCCCACGGCTACGGGTTCAAGACCACGTACGGGCACCTCTCGGAGACGTTTGTCAGGGTCGGACAGAAGGTGAAGAGGGGGACGAAGATAGCCGCCATCGGGGATACGGGTCGCTCAACAGGCGCTCACCTCCATTATGAGGTATCCATGAACGGCGCAGCCGTGAACCCGGACAAGTATATATTAAATTAAGGCTTTCCATTCACGCACCCGGCCCCGCGATAAAACGCGGGGTTTTTTGTTTTTGACTTCTTTAGCGCCATGAAACCCCTGAGTTTTGAGCCTGGGAGGTTTCATTCCACAGCAGTATCCATTTGCGAACTTTCGTTAAGATAAAAAATGGAAAAAGCCGTGTTTTTGTGTTAGGATATTTTTTTAAAAGAGGCATTTTCCAAATACGTTAAAGGTGATGGATACATATCCTAATCGGTGAGACATGTTAAACAGTCTGCTTAAGAAGGTTTTCGGGTCCAAGAACGAGCGCGAGTTGAAGCGCATAACGCCTCTGGTGGAGCGGATAAACTCCTTTGAGCCGAAGATGAAGTCGTTGAGCGGCGAGGGGTTCAAGGAGCTTACCGCCCGTCTTAAAGAGGACCTTGCGTCCGGCAAGACGCTTGACGACCTTCTGCCGGAGGCGTTCGCCGCCGTAAGGGAAGCGGCCTCCAGGAAGCTTCGGATGCGCCACTACGACGTCCAGCTCATAGGCGGGATCGTCCTGCACGAGGGCAAGATAGCCGAGATGAAGACCGGCGAGGGCAAGACCCTCGTGGCAACGCTTCCCCTCTATCTTAACGCACTTACGGGCAAGGGCGCCCAGCTCGTGACCGTAAACGACTACCTGGCGCGCAGAGACGCCCGCTGGATGGGCGCGGTCTACCATGCCCTCGGCCTCTCGGTCGGGGTCATCCAGCACGAGGCGAGCTTCCTCTTCGACCCCCATTACCTCGGACAGAACGAACATCTGCTCCACCTGAGGAAGGTGAGCCGCAGGGAGGCGTATGCCGCGGACATAACCTACGGCACCAATAACGAGTTCGGGTTCGATTACCTCAGGGACAACATGAAGTTCTCCCTCGATGAGTACGTGCAGAGGGACCAGCACTACGCCATAGTCGACGAGGTCGACTCCATCCTGATAGACGAGGCCAGGACCCCGCTTATCATATCCGGGCCGACCGAGGATTCGACGGACAAGTACTACGTGATAGACAGGATAATGCCGGGGCTTAAAAAGGACGCGCACTACACGGTCGATGAGAAGGCCAAGCAGGTGATGTTAACCGACGAAGGGGTTGAGAAGGTGGAGGGGCTTTTAAATATAGAAAACCTCTACGACCCCGACAACATAGAGACCCTCCACCACGTGAACCAGGCCCTCTACGCCCATGTGCTCAAGCACAGGGATATAGACTACGTGGTGAAGGACGGCCAGGTCATCATAGTGGACGAGTTCACCGGGAGGCTCATGCCCGGCAGGCGCTGGAGCGACGGGCTCCATCAGGCGGTTGAGGCCAAGGAGAAGGTCAAGATAGAGAACGAGAACCAGACCCTCGCCACCATCACCTTCCAGAACTACTTCAGGATGTACGACAAGCTCGCGGGCATGACGGGGACCGCCGACACCGAGGCCGCGGAGTTTCATTCGATATACAACCTCGACGTCCTGGTCATCCCGACGAACAGGCCCCTTGGGCGCGTCGACACCACGGACCTCGTATACAAGACCAAGAAGGAGAAGTTCAGGGCGGCGATAAAGGAGATAGAGGAGTGCAACAGGACCGGCAGGCCCGTGCTCGTCGGCACCATCTCCATAGACGACTCCGAGAAGCTCTCCGCGATGCTCTCGAAGCAGGGCACGCCCCACCATGTGCTTAACGCCAAGCACCATGAGAGAGAGGCCGAGATAGTCGCGCAGGCCGGCAGGCTCAACGCGGTGACGATATCGACCAACATGGCCGGGAGGGGCACGGACATACTCCTGGGCGGCAACCCCGAGTTCATGGCCGCCTCGATGGCCGGCAAGGACGACTCCACGGACGAGTACCGCAAGGCGCTTGAGACCGCCATGGGCATATGCGAGGAAGAGAAGAGAAAGGTCATCGAGCTCGGCGGGCTCCACATCACGGGGACCGAAAGGCACGAATCGAGGAGGATCGACAACCAGTTGAGGGGCCGCGCCGGGAGGCAGGGGGACCCCGGGTCTTCACGGTTCTACCTCTCTCTCGAGGACGACCTCCTGAGGATATTCGGCAGCGACCGCATAGCCTCCATAATGGACAGGATAGGCATGGAAGAGGACGTGCCGATAGAGCACGGGCTCGTTACAAGGGCGATAGAGAACGCCCAGAAGAAGGTCGAGGCCCATAACTTCGACATAAGAAAGCACCTGCTCGAGTACGACGACGTGATGAACCAGCAGAGGGAGGTCGCGTACGGCTACAGGAGGCAGATACTTTCCCATGCCGGCCTGAGGGACATGGTCAAGGAGTTCAGCGAAGAGGCGGCCGAGGCGCTTGTGAACGCGCACGTGGACGGGAAGTCCTCGCCGGACGAGTGGGACATGAAGCCGATAAACGACGCCGCGTTCAAGCAGTTCGGCGTCCATCTGGAACAGCCGGACATGGACGCCGTCTCAAGGCCCGAGGCGCTCTCCTCCGCAATAGCCGAGAAGGCGTGGAAGGCGTATAACGACAAGATAGCGCTTGTTGGCGAGGAGTCCTTCGCCCAGTTCGAGAGGGTGATACTGCTGCATACGCTCGACACCCTCTGGAAGGACCACCTGCTCTCCATGGACCATCTCAAGGGCGGCATAGGGCTCCGTGGGTACGGCCAGAAAGACCCCCTGAGCGAGTACAAGAAAGAGGGCTACGACCTCTTTGTCGAAATGATAGGGAGGTTCAAATCCGACGTCTGCGAGAGGCTCTTCAAGGTACAGATAAAAAGAGAGGAAGCCCAGGAGGAGCACGCCGGCGTCCACGCCCACGGACACGCCGGCTCCTCCGACGCGGCGGCGCAGCCCAGGCCGCTCCACCAGCCAAAGCCGGCCCAGCCGCCCAGGGAGCGGAAGATCAAATACTCGCGCGGCGAAGGGGAAAAGGACGAAGCCAAGGAGGCCCCGGCCGTAAGGCACGGGGACAAGATAGGCAGGAACGACCCGTGCCCGTGCGGAAGCGGCAAGAAGTACAAGAAGTGCTGCGGGGCGGCGTCGTAGGTTTAAAGTCTCGTCCCCGGGACGCATCGCAAGCCCATACGCCGCCGCGGAGAAGTGCCGCGGGGGAGGGCTTCAAGACCTGAGAGTGGCGGCTATCATCACAATGGCCGCCATTTTTTACAGGCGAGACTTTTATTGATTTATCGCGTGGTTTATTATATGACTCAGCACATCCGCGGAGCGGCGGAAAACTTCAGGGGCTTAAAGACCGGAGGGGCTGCTCTCTTTGGAACGCAAAAAAAATGAAACTACGGGGCTTAAAATCTCCGGTGGTTTCAGGACGCTAAAAAAGGTTGATATATGTGTGCGAAAAATATCGTTGACGATATTGCGCAGGGGCTCAGGGTGCAGGGTTTCAAGGCCGCCGGCATTGCGTGCGGCATAAAAAGGGGCGGGAAGAAGGACCTCGCGCTCATATTGAGCGACGTCGAGGCGAATGTCGCCGGCGTCTTTACGAAGAACGCGGTCAAAGCGGCCCCCGTGCTCATAGACACCGAGAGGGTCAAGGGGGGCAAGGCAAGGGGCGTTGTGATCAACAGCGGCAACGCCAACGCCTGCACAGGCTCTCGCGGCTATAAAGACGCCATGGGCATGGTCGAGTGCGTGGAGGAGGCCGCGGGCGTGAAAAAGGGGTCCATACTCGTCTGCTCTACCGGCGTCATCGGGGTCCCGCTGCCGGTGGAGAGGGTCAGGCAGGCCGCCCCGGCGCTTGTCGGCTCGCTCGGCTACAACGGCCTCGGGGGGGCCTGCGAGGCGATAATGACGACGGACGCGTTCCCCAAGAAGGCCTTTGTTAGGGCAAGGATCGGCGGCAAGACCGTCACCGTCGCCGGCATAGCCAAAGGCGCCGGGATGATATGCCCGAACATGGCCACCATGCTCGCCTTCTTCGTAACCGACGCCGATATAAGGGGCAGGGCATTGAAACTCGCCTTGAGGGAGGCTGTGGACGGCTCATTCAACAGCATCATCGTGGACAACGACACCTCGACAAACGATACGGCGCTCGTCTTCGCGAACGGCATGAGCCGGTGCGGGGAGATAAAGGCGGGGAGCCGGGAGTTCAATACGTTTCTGAAGCTCCTGAACAGCGTTGCCTTGAAGCTCGCCAAAATGGTGGTAAGGGACGGCGAGGGTGCGACCCGCCTCATAGAGATAGACCTTAAGGGCGCCGCGTCGGCCCCGGACGCCAGAAGGGGGGCGCGGACAATCGCGGAGTCGTTCCTCGTAAAGACTGCCTTCTTCGGCGCGGACCCCAACTGGGGCAGGATAATGGCCGCGCTCGGGAGGTCCGGCATAAGGATCAAAGAGGAACTGGTCGATATCTCGTTTAACGGCGTCAAGGTCGTAAGGGGCGGGCTCGATACCGGCAGGGAAAAAGAGGCCGCGGACGCGATCAGGACGGACGAGGTGAGGGTTACGGTCAATCTAAGGGCCGGAAAACACGATGCCAAGGTCTGGACCTCCGACCTTACCTATGAGTACGTCAAGATAAACTCGGCGTACAGGACCTGACTACGAATCAAGAATCTTAAGGCTACGGCCGATAGATATATTATATGAAGGAGGGGGTTCCTATGGCAGTTCTCTCTAAAGAGGCGGACAGGTGGCTCAGGCAGGCGGAGAGCGACCTTAAGTGCGCCGAGTGGAACCAGCAGGGCGGTTTTTTCGCCCCCGCGTGCTTCTGGTCGCAGCAGGCCGCGGCAAAGGCCTTGAGGGCGCTGCTCTTCTTCAACGGCGAGGACGCGAGGGAGACGAGGTCGGTGGTCGATCTCCTCGACAGGGCCATCACCTACGAAGAGGAGTTCAGGGGGGTTGCAGGCTCGTCCACGAGCCTGGACATCTACTACAAGACCTCGAGGTTCCCGGACGCCATCCCCGGCGGCATACCATCGGAGGTGTTGGGCGAGAAGGATTCGAGGGACGCCATAAGGCAGGCCGCCGACATACTCTCGCTCGTTGAGAAGAAGAGGAAGGAGCGCATGCCGGAGTCCATCTGACGGGCTGCGGAAAAACTGCAAATTCACGTCAGGCCGCTAACGTCCAAGCCGCGTCCGCGCGCCTCAAACGCACCGTCCCTTTGTGTTTTATTGTTTCCTTCTGGTATAATTCCCGTAGCTTGCCGCGCAAGCTAAGATCAACAGTATGCGGATACCCCGCAGCTTGCCGTGGGGCTGTTCATTAACGCTAAAAACAAACCTGCGGCAACGGCGATAATGACATGATCGATATTGTAAGCCTGGTACTGCCCTTTGTCTTCGGGGCTGTCGTGGGAAGCTTCCTCAACGTCTGCATCTACCGCATCCCGGCCGGCGTCTCCATCGTATCTCCGCCTTCAAGATGCCCGGCCTGCTTAAAACGCATAGCCTTTTATGACAACATACCGATAATAAGCTATATCGTGCTCATGGGCAGGTGCAGGCGCTGCGGGTCTCCGGTATCGGCGAGGTACCCGGTGGTTGAGGCGGTTACAGGCCTTTTTGCCTCGGCCCTCTTTTTCAAGTTCGGCCCCGCGCCCGGGTTTTTCATCTACTCGATATTTATCGCGGCCCTGATAGTCATCACCTTCATAGACATCGACCACCAGATAATCCCGGACGTCATAAGCCTGCCTGGGATACCCCTGGGGCTTATCGCGTCGTTTTTCCTCCCTTCGGTGGGGATCGCGGACTCTCTTATCGGGGCAATCTCCGGCGGAGGGCTCCTCTTCGGCATAGCGGCGGCGTATTACTATTCGACCGGCAAGGAGGGCATGGGAGGCGGGGATGTGAAGCTCCTCGCCATGATAGGCGCGTTCACCGGATGGAGGGGGGTGCTTATGACGGTGCTGGCCGGGTCTGTGTCCGGCGCAATCCTGGGCGGCGCCCTTATGCTCGTGCACGGAAAGGGCGGCAAGCACCCCATACCGTTCGGCCCGTTCCTTGCGGCCGGGGCGGCTGTCTATGTCTTCGCGGGGGAGGCCCTGATAGAGTGGTATATCGTTAGGGCCATGGGTCTTTAAACCAGTCAAGTGGCCGGCTTGCCTTGGCCGGAGGCTTATGGCGCGGACAATAGCAGGTTGTTGAAAAACCCTCGCGTCCGTTCAGGCTGTTGAAGCTCCCCGCGGCTTGCCGCGGGGAATCTTCGACATGTAAGGAAGTATCTATATCCGATTCGCTCGCTTAGCCCCGCTAGCCAAGCTGCGGGCTGGGCGCTCGCTTGGGAGGCGTCGAGGAGCGAGGAATGAGGCGTATTTCGTCCATACGCCGCAGTGACGAGCGACGATGACAACGCAGTAGATGGACTTTTTCAACAGCCTGATAGGCGGATATGGCCGGTAAGTTCAACATAAACCTGGGCATACGGGCCCAGCTTGCGGCCGGGATAGTGATCATAACGCTGGCCGGGATAGGCCTTGTCGGGCTCTTCAGCGTAAGGGCGCTGGAGCAGAGCGCGGTATACTGGAAGGTATACGAGGCAAGGAGCGCGGTGCAGTTTGTCCGCGCCGCCTTGAGGGAATCAAGGGGGCGCGACCCGCAGTCCGCCGTCAACTACGTGGCGGCCGCCATGAAGGAGTCCGGCATCGGCGCTTTCAGGATAAGCGATTCGGCCGGAGCGCCCATATTGAGGGCGGGCGCCATGCCGGAAAACCTGAGGATTGGGGAGACCGTCCCCTTCTCGGCCGACTTCACCGTCAGAAAGTCCGGCGGGGGGCTATTCCGGGGGCCCGGCGACTTCATCTATATATCCGCTCCACTTGTGGAAGACGGTTCAAGACGGGGGGCGCTTGAGTTCGTCATGCCGCTCTCCGGGATAAAGGAGGACATGGCCGGGGTGAGGCGGTTCCTCCTTTTCATCGCCCTGCTCGATTCCATCGTCGTCATCGCCTTCAGCGCATACTTCCTGTCAAAGTCCGTCATAAGCCCCATACGAAGCCTTGAAGAGGCGGCAAAGAGGATCGCCGGAGGGGCCCTGGGCCGCAGGGCCGTTGTCCAGGACGAAAACGAGATAGGGAGCCTCGCCAGGTCCTTTAACACGATGGCCGAGAGGATCGAGGATGAGATAAAGACCCTGGAGCGGGTCAATAAGGAGCTCTTAACCGCCCAGGAGGAGCTTTTAAGGTCGTCTACCCTGGCGGCGGTCGGGAGCCTGGCCGCGGGGATAGCCCACGAGATAGGCAACCCGCTCGGGGCCGTGCGCGGGTATATCGACCTGCTTCGCAAGGGCGGACTGAGCAAAGAGGACGAGAGAGACGTCATAGGCAGGACCTCCGTTGAGGCGGCTCGGATAGATTCCATCGTCAGGGAGTTCCTGGAGATATCCATGCCTCCGAAGAGGCCCGCCGGGCCCGTGGACGTCAATGGGGTCGTGGACGAGGCCATAGCCTCGCTCCAGGCGCACGGGGACTTCGGCTCCGCCGGCGTAGAGATCAGGACGGCGCTCAAGGGGGGCGTCTCCATGGTACTCATAGACGCCGGCAAGCTCAGGCAGGTGTTGATGAACCTTTTTGTCAACGCCGCGCACTCGATGGCCGATAAGGAAGGTGCAGGGGCGATTACGGTGGAGACCTGGGAGGAAAAGAGGCCCTTGCACGGGGCGCCGAGGAGGAGAAAGGACGACGCGCGCATTTCGGAATGGCCGGCGGAGACCGAGGAGAGGAGGTTCGTGTCGATAAGGATCGCCGACACCGGCTCAGGGATGAGCGAAGAGACGGCGCGCAAGATATTCGACCCGTTCTTCACCACCAAGGACGTGGGCAAGGGCACGGGCCTTGGGCTCTTTGTCTCACAGTCCATCATAAAGGCGTACGGAGGGGAGATAACCTTTACGACAAAAGAGGGGGAAGGGTCGTCCTTCACCGTCTCTTTGCCGGGGT
>JACRNN010000035.1 GCA_016234955.1 Deltaproteobacteria bacterium
CACGTTCTTCATGGAGTACCAGGACGTCGTCCGCAAGATAGGCGGCGTCATAATAGTCCTGCTCGGCATCCACATCATAGGGATAATAAACCTCAAGATGCTGCAGAGGGACAAGAGGCTCCATTTCTTCAGGGAAAAGCCATCGGGGCTCCTCGGCTCGTTCCTCGTCGGCATAGGTTTCGCGGCCGGCTGGACGCCGTGCATCGGCCCGATACTATCCGCCATATTCGCGGTGGCGGCCACTTCAGGCGACCCGTGGTCCGGCACCGTCCTCTTCATCGCCTACTCCGCCGGGCTCGCCATACCCTTCATCCTTACCTCCTTCGGCATAAACACCTTCCTCAAGCACTTCAACAGACTCAAAAGGCACATGCGCGTCGTATCGATAATCTCCGGCGTATTTCTTATTTTAACTGGCCTCTTGATATTTTTCAATTCCTTTGCTATTATAACCGGGTACATGGACAGTTTGCTGCCGCGATTCAACTGAGCAGGCGTGGTGGAAGGGCGTGTAGGGCGCGGGAGGCGATGGTGTGCTGAGGGGGGGAGGGGCGTCCTGGGCGCGGTAGGCGCCGGGGAGCGTGCGGGGTGTCAGGGGTGGGCTTGTCTGCCGGGGCTTCCTGCCTGCCGAGACGCGACCATTGAGTTGGCGGAGGGGGGCGATGGGGGGCATTAGGGGCGTTGGAGGCAATCCTGCCTGCCGATGTTTCCTGCCCGACGAAGCGTCCATTGTGCCGAGGCTCGGCCCTGCGTCGGTTGCGAAATACCGTCCGCGGCCCGGTCTATACCCGTCGAATTTTGTACACACGGCTCAAAGGTTATTTCGCAATCTTGCGAAATAACGTGCAATTGCGTGACAAAAACAGAGGGTGGTGCGTATGAACAAGCTCGTCGTAGAGATCTATGCGAAAAAGGACTGCTCCTACTGCGAATCCGCGAGGGAGGAGAACTGCGACCTCTGCAAAGAGGTCAAGGCCGTCGTCGGCAGGGTGAATACGGACATACCTTTTCAGTGCAAAGAGGTCGACATAAGCACGAGCGAGGAACTTTTAAGACGGTACAAGGGCGATATCCCGACCATCTTCATCAACGGCAAGAAGGCCTTCAAGTTCAAGATCGACGAGTCGGAGTTCAGGAAGAGGGTAAGGAAAGAGATAATAAGGGCCGGGCTTGAGAGGCTCGGCAAGAAGCGTCAGTACAGCAGCTGACCCTCATTACCTTTAAATAAGCCCCTTTTTGAGATAGGCGGCATAAACTGGCCCGTTGCCCTGTTTCCCTTTTAACGATGCATGGGACGGGCCGCATATATTGCCGCCGGGGCAAGCGGGCAAAGATGGAGAGTCCTCCCTGGCAGTATTGCATTCCGCCCGACCGAGGGGTTTGACGCTGCGGGCTCAGCGCCTGCGCGCAAAATCCTGTTTTGTTATCCTGTAAAATAATCATCCATACCGTCCATCGGCCCTGCCCCGCGGGCTTTTTCACTCCGTTTAGCAGGTTGTTGAAAAACCCTCGCGTCCGTTCAGGCTGTTCAAAAAGCTCCCGACCCACGCCACTTGGCGTGGGTGCCCCGAAGGCGTCGAGGAGCGAGGAATGAGGCGTATTTTGTCCATACGCCGCAGTGACGAGCGCATTCCGCTATTCTGCAAAACAAGCACATATTACCCCTCCGGCGGAAGGATTAAAATTCCCCGATAGCCAAGCTGCGGGGAGGAGCGAGCTATGCTTGTTCATTGACGACGCCGCAGAGGAGGTTTTTTGAGCGGCCTGCCAAGCCCTCTATCCCGGCGCGGCCAAGACGTGCAGGGTCGTGCAAGGCTCCGGGGGCTGGAAAAATGCGCTAAACTTGCTTTTTAATTAGAAATTAGTTATATTTTTTTGGTAGTGTGGGTGTGGCTTTATGGCCTGCCAACGCGCTGTTTAAGGGCGCTATCCTGTTCCCCGGCACGGTCCTGCGGTACGGGTGTTTTGAAAATGCGTAATGACCGCATGTGCTTTGGCCACGGCGCGGGGTCAGCGAGCCAAGATGAGAAGAATTAATATTTTGCCTTTTGAAGCCCCCTTTGTATGGTCCGAGGGGAGCGTCAAGAATATATTGACATGCCTGGCTACGGCGCTTTTCCTCCTCTATCCGGCGGTCTCGTTCTGCGAGGTCGCCAGGATAGACGAGGTGGTCGTCTCCGCGCCGCCGGCCCTCAAGGTCTCTTTCAAGGTCAAGGACGCGTTCACGCCGGATATCGAAGAGGCGGTGAGAAGCGGCATCCCGACCTCCTTCAACTTCATCATCGAGCTTAACAGGGTGAGGCCGCTCTTCTTCAACGAGACCGCCGGCGCATGGGTCTTCAGGCATACCGTCAAGTACGATTCGCTCAAGGACGAATACGAGGTGAGCCTCGACGAGGCCGACGGCGGCGCTGTAAGGACAAAGGACTTCAGGGAGATGCAGAGGCTGATGACGACGTGCTCCTCGATCCCCCTCATCCCCGGGAGCCTTCTGTCCAGGGGAGACGGATACGAGCTCAGGATAATGGCGCAGCTGCGCACCGCCGAGCTGCCGTTCATGCTCGATTACGTCCTCTTTTTCATCAGGTTCTGGGACTTCAAGACCGATTGGTATACCTACAGGTTCACGCTGTAACCAATTATATCATAATACTTATGAACGATAGAGAGAAGACCGAAGCCGAGCACAAAAGACGCCGCAGGGAGTTGTACATAATACTCCTGATAGTGCCCGCCATCGTCCTGCTCTCGTACATAGAGACGCACATCTCCAAGATAAGCGGCAACGTGCCGCTGCCGACCAACATATTCCTATGGGGGCTGATAAACCTAAACATAATCCTGCTGATACTCCTTATCTTCCTCGTCCTGCGCAATACCGTCAAGCTCTACATAGAGAGAAAGAGCAAGGCCATGGGCTCAAAGCTCATGACCAAGCTCATATCCTCCTTCGTTATCCTTACCATCGTGCCGACGTTCGTGCTCTTTTTCGTCGTCATAGGCTTTATCAACAAGAGCATAGACGGGTGGTTCGGCATAAGGGTAGAGGACTCCCTCAAGGAGTCCCTGGAGCTGGCGCAGAACTACTACAGGGACATGACGGACAGGGTCACCGCCGGGTCAAGCATCGTCGCCAGGGGCGCGGCGCAGGATCGGCTCTGGGCCGACGCGGACAGGCTCCAGAGTTACATCGACCTCAAGGTCGAGGAGAACGATTTTTCGACCATAGAGGTCTTCACGCGCGACGGCGGGAGGGCCGCCTACTCCATCTCGGTCAAGACCAATAGGAACATGGTCCCGGACGCGGCGGCTGAGGTCGTGGGCAAGGCCTTGAAGGGCGAGGCCGCGGGACTTGTGGAGACCTTGAAGTCCGGGGACATCATAAGGGGCGTAACCCCGATACTCGGAGACGGCGGCGTGGCGGGGGCCGTTGTGGTGAGCTATTACGTGCCGAAAAGCCTGATAGACAAGATGAAGGACATCTCCGCCGCCTTCGACGGGTACAAGCAGCTCAAGCTCCTTAAAAATCCGGTCAAGGCCAGTTATTTCTCCATACTCCTTATCATAACCCTTCTTATCGTCTTTTTCTCGATATGGATAGGCAGGTACATCGCCAAGGGCCTCACGGTCCCCATCAAGGAGCTGGCCGAGGGCACGCACGCGGTTGCGAGCGGCAACTTGAGCTACAGGATAGAAGTCAAGTCCGACGACGAGATAGGGCTCCTGGTAAATTCCTTCAACAGGATGACCGAGGACCTCGACGCGGGAAAGGCCAAGCTCGAGGCCGCGAACCTCGACCTGAGGCGCACCAACACGGAGCTTGAACAGCGCAGGCGCTATATAGAAATAGTGCTCGGCAACATCCCCGCGGGAGTCATCTCCATAGACAAGCTCGGAAGGATAGTGTCCATCAACAGGGTCGCCGCCGAGATACTCGGCACCGGGGAGAACTTCGCCCTCGGCAGGAACTACCGCGACGTGCTCAGGCCCCACGACAGGGAGGTCTTCCGCGAGATGATACGCGAGATGAGCGAGATAGGGCTTGAGAACATGGAGAGGCAGATAAGGGTGGACATGAACAACAGCGCCATGACCCTGCTGGTGAACCTGAACGCGCTCAAGGACGACTCGGGCAATTACCTCGGGACGGTGGCGGTCCTCGACGACCTGACCCACCTCCTGAAGACCCAGAGGATGTTCGCGTGGAAGGAGGTCGCCAGGAGGATAGCCCACGAGATAAAGAACCCGCTTACGCCGATAAAGCTCTCGGCCCAGAGGCTCAGGAAGAAGTACCTCGACAGGTTCGGGGACGACGACACGGTATTTGACGGATGCACCGCCACCATCATAAAGCAGGTCGACGAATTGAAGACCCTGGTAAACGAGTTCTCGAGCTTCGCGAGGATGCCGGCCTCGAGCCCGAGCCCCAACGACTTGAACGAGATAGTCAACGAGACCGTGGCCCTGTACAAGGGCGGGCAGAGGAAGGTCTCCTTCGAGGCGGCGACCGATTCGAGGCTCCCGGTGCTCGACATAGACAGGGACCAGATTAAGAGGGTCCTCATCAACCTCATAGACAACGCCATATCCGCCGTAGATGGCGAGGGGGTCATAAGGGTGGAGACGTACTTCGTGGAAGACCTCCAGCTTGCCAGGCTCGAGGTGATAGACAACGGCGCAGGCATCCCGGCCGAGGCCAAGCAGAAGCTCTTTGAGCCGTACTTCTCCACGAAGAAGTCCGGCACCGGGCTCGGCCTTGCGATAGTGAGCAACATCGTGGCGGACCACAACGGGTACATAAGGGTAAGGGACAACAGCCCCAGCGGCACGAGGTTCACGATAGAATTCCCGGTAAAGGCAGTGGCTATATGAAAAACCTGCGCGTGATGGTCGTGGACGACGAGAAGGACATAAGGGACGCGCTCGCGGGCGTATTCACGGACGAGGGCTACGGCGTCACTACCGCGGGCTCCTCGGAGGAGGCTTTGAGGAGGCTCGAGTCCGACCCCCCGGACCTCGTGCTCCTTGACATATGGCTTCCGGGGATGGACGGGACGGAGGCATTGAGGGAGATAAAGGCGCGCTACCCCGGCCTCCCGGTAATCATGATCTCCGGCCACGCCAACATAGAGGCCGCGGTAAAGACCACGAAGCTCGGCGCGTACGACTTCATAGAAAAGCCCCTCTCCCTCGACAAGGTCATACTCGCGGCTGAACACGCGATAGACCACAGGAGGCTCATCGAGGAGAACGGCAACCTGAGGTCCAGGGCGCTGGCCAGGTTCGCGATAATCGGGGAATCCAGGGCCATGCAGGCCCTGAAAAGCGACATCAGGAGGGTGGCCCCGACAAACGGCTGGGTGATTATAACGGGCGAGAACGGCACGGGCAAGGAGCTTGTGGCAAGGAACATACATCTGCTTTCCAACAGGTCCGGAAAGCCCTTTATCGAGGTGAACTGCGCCGCCATACCGGAGGAGCTCATAGAGAGCGAGCTCTTCGGCCACGAGAAGGGGGCCTTTACCAGCGCCGTGGCCAAGAAAAAGGGCAAGTTCGACATGGCCGACAAGGGGACCATATTCCTCGACGAGATAGGGGATATGAGCCTTAAGACGCAGGCCAAGATACTGAGGATACTCCAGGAGAAGAGCTTCGAGAGGGTCGGGGGCAACGAGCTTATAACCGTTGACGTGCGCGTGATAGCCGCCACCAACAAGAACCTCGCGGAGCAGATAAGCAAGGGGGAGTTCAGGGAAGACCTCTACTACAGGCTGAACGTGATACCATTCCAGGTGCCCGCGCTCCGTGAGCGGGTCGAGGACATCCCGCTCCTGATAACCCACTTCCTTAACGAGTTCTCGCTTGAGACGGCGGGGGAGCCGCTTGCGCTGACAAAGGAGGCAATGGAGACCCTCGTCAAATACGCCTGGCCCGGAAACGTAAGGGAGCTTAAGAACCTTATCGAGAGGCTTGTGATAATGACGCCTTCAAACCCCATAACCGTTGAGGACATACCTTCATATATCAGGGAGGGGACGCAGGCCCCGCACCACAGGGCCGCCTTCAGCTCCTCGTTGATAAAGGAGGCCCGCAAGGACTTCGAGCGCGAGTTCATCTTGAGAAAGCTCAAGGAGTTCGGCGGCAATATAGCCAGGACCGCCGAGGCGATAGGCATAGAGAGGAGCCATCTGTACAGGAAGATAAGGAGCTACGGCATAGAGCATGAAAACCTCGATTGAATTTCTCCGCGGGCGCACCCCGCACCCAAAAGAGAGCGGATAGACACATAATAGGGCGTCTCTAAAAATCAGATATTTTTCCCGAGGTCGAGGCGGGGTGCGTGAAACCTCTTAGGACTCAAGACCCGAGGGGTTTCAGAACGCTGAAATAAAAAAGCGGAGCATATATGGGAATATGTGAGCATTTTTATTCTCTCTTAGGGTCAATACCCCGTAGTTTGCTACGACTATTTAGAACAGATGTTCTTAGGATACCCCGCAGCTTGCTGCGGGGAGGTTCATTTTCGCCCTAACAAAGGAGATCGGGAAAAAGAGCAATTTTTAGAGGCACCCTAATAACGACCCATCTGTGCAACCCACCTCAGACCATCCATCCCGTCATTGTACAGAGTAGCATTTTTGACATTTCGACGCCCCTATGTTTTATAAAATAAGGGAATGTGCGAAGGTTTAACGTCTTATTTAAATATTTTCTTGATATTGTTTAAAGTAAATGTTACATTGAGCCTATAAAGTTAACAATAGATGTAATAACAGGCATCTCAAACGGACTTCAGCATGGGACATCTTTCAGAGGGGCCAATAAAAAAGAAGGTGGAGGCTATGAGAAGGGCGGTAATCCTGATTGTCGATGACGAGAGGTCTATAAGGGAGATGCTCAAGATATTGCTGGGCGGCTCATACGAGGTGATACTCGCGAAAGACGCGCCCGAGGCTCTCGGGATCGTTAAGAAAAGGCCGATAGACCTTGTCCTGATGGACTTGAACCTCCCCGGCGTAGACGGGATAAAGGCGCTTGAGGCGATAAAGGGGTTCGACCCTGAGATAGGGGTCATCATGCTCTCGGCTTCGGACAGCGCGCAACAGGCGGTAACCTCCTTGAAAAAGGGCGCCTACGATTACATAACAAAGCCGTTTGACGAAGAGGACCTCCTCTCCACCATAAAGAGGTATGTGGACAGGCTTAAACTCAAGGACGAGGTCTCATATCTTAAGGAAGAGCTTAAAAATACCGTCGGAAGCGCCGAGATTATAAGCAGATCTCATAAGATGGCGCGCATATTCGAGCTTATAAACGCGGTCGCCAACACCACGTCCAACGTCCTTATAACCGGCGAGAGCGGCACAGGAAAGGAGCTTGTCGCCAGGGCGATACAGTCCATGGGCCCTCGGCGTGAGAAGCCCTTTGTCGCGGTAAATTGCGGGGCGGTCCCATCCGAGCTCATGGAGAGCGAGCTCTTTGGCCATGAAAAGGGCGCCTTCACCGGCGCGTACATGAAAAAGATAGGCAAGTTCGAGTACGCGGACAACGGGACGGTCTTTCTCGACGAGGTCTCCACCCTCCCGATGCACCTGCAGATCAAGCTGCTGCGGGTCCTCCAGGAAAAGTCCTTTGAGAGGGTGGGGAGCAACATACCCATAAAGGTCGATATCAGGGTCATAGCCGCCACGAACGTCGACCTGGACAAGGAGGTAAAGGAGGGCCGGTTCAGGGAAGACCTCTACTACAGGCTCAAGGTCGTCCCCATAGAGCTGCCGCCGCTCCGTGAGAGGAGGGAGGACATACCGCTGCTGATCCACCACTTCCTCGATAAGCACGCCAGGAGGTGCAACAAGCCGGCGCCGCGGATATCAGACGATGCGCTCAAGGAGCTCTTCGTGTACCCATGGCCCGGCAACGTAAGGGAGCTTGAGAACCTGATGGAGAGGCTCGTGGTACTATCAACCGGAGAACGGATAAGCTATGACGACCTGCCTGTAAAGATGTTCGAGACCGACGCGGAGGCTGGCCTTGCCAGGGACGGCAAGGACTTCAGGGAGGCCCTGCGCGCATTTGAAAGGCACTACATAATAAACGTGCTCAATAAGACCAACTGGAACAGGATAGAGGCCGCCAGGGAGATGAAGATACACAGGAATACCCTCCTTATGAAGATGAAGGACCTCGGGATAAAAGAGCTGCGCGGGCAGAAAAAGGCGTAGGCCCACTGCGGGCCGTTCATTTCTTTAACGTTCTGAAACCCCCTCGGTCTTAAGCCCTGGGAGGGTTCATATAAAGCCGGGTTGCTCCGTTCGCGGAGACGACTGATAGAGACTTTCCGCGGCGCCGGCAGGTGCGGCGCGGTATAGCGTTGGCATAGGGGAGGGATGGTCGGGCGGGGGGGCGGCGGGCCATCAAAAAGCAAGGGGTTACCGTGAGGTAACCCCTTGCTTTTTAGACGGGAAGTAATGGAGCGGGCGAAGGGAATCGAACCCTCGTATGAAGCTTGGGAAGCTTCCATTCTACCACTGAATTACGCCCGCAACCCTATGAACATGCACAGCGAGTGCATTCCCCGCGGCTTGCCGCGGGGAATCTTCAACTCTCGTTTGGATATTGCTTTATACTATAATGAAGCGGCATAGTCAAGATAAAAGCCTTTTTTATATCTCCTTTCACTGCTGTCCCATTAACTACCCCCCTTTGAAAAAGGGGGAGGTTGAAGCTCCCCGCTAGCCAAGCTGCGGTTAAGCGGCGGGCCTGACGCCGACCGGCTCGACATCCGGCTTGGAATGGCCGTGCCGATCGCGGACTAAAGCGCAGGGGGAAAAAATCCTTTTCACGCGGGCCGTATGCTGATATCATATGAAACATACTGAAAAAATCATATAGAAGGGGTCGGGCAGGCAATGAAGATAAGACTCGAGGTGGGAGAACCGAAGAAATTCAATGCGGGCGACGGAACCAACGCGATAATCGCTACCGTGGTGGAGGGGCTTGAAGGCTCGCGCACCATTGAGAAGGAGCAGATGGAGCGATTTGTCCAGGTACCGGGCAGGGAGCAGAAGATAGAGGGCATCAAGGAGTACTGGTTCGTGGCCGACTGCAACCCCGTTGTATTCGAGGACATGCGCTTCAGCAGCATCCTGCTCATACCGCGCTACAGGACGAAAAAGCCCCCCCTTGAACACCTGAGCGACGGCGAGAAGTTAGTGCTGAACGGGGTCTGGAGGCAGGACGGCAAGGAGTGGGATAAGGACTCGGTCTCCGCGGCCATAGGCGGGACTATAGAGATATCCGGCATGATAGCGGCAAGCGCCAAAGTCGTAGAGGAGTGACTGTAGCCGCCCGCCCAGTTACTCTCGCGTGGAGTAAAAAACCGGGTACGCCAGCCAAGTCAGCATATATAATTGAAGCCCCCAAAGTCCAGGCTGCGGGCCTCGCGCTCGCCATGCATTTTCATGGAGCCATCTCATGACGCTCAATAAGCGGCAGAGGCTTTTCGCGGCTATTTTCGCCGTCTGCGCTATTTCATTGATAGCCGTCTACTTGCGTTTTTCCCGGAGGTCCGCGGCCCCGGACTTTATCGAGTCCACGGGGACCGTGGAGGCGACCGAGGTCGAGTTGACGCCGAAGATATCCGGCAGGATAGTAAAGCTCTGTTGCAAGGAGGGGGACAGCGTCAAGGCCGGGGACGTGGCCGTCGTGCTCGACGCCGCGGAGTTCAAGGCGCGGGTGGAAGAGGGCGGGGCGGCTCTGCGCGGGGCGGTTGAAGAGATAAGCGAGGCCAGGGTCGGCCTTGAGAACGTACAGTCGCTTTTTGAGAGCGCGGGATACGAACTCGAGGCGTCCATCTCCGAGACCGCGAGGGCAAGGGCCGTGGCCGACGAGGCACGGCGGAACCTCGATAGGGCAAAGGGCCTCTTCTCCGGCGGATATCTCTCCAGGAAGGACCTCGACGCCGCGCAGACCGGGTTCGATTCCGATATCGCCCTCTTAAACAGCGCCATCGCGCGCGGGAAGTCGGCCGAGGCCAACGTCAAGGTGTCGGAGGCCAATATAAAGGCCGCGCGCGCAAGGGTATCCGCGCTTATTGCAAGGAAGGAACAGGCCGTTGCCGCGCTCAAGGTCCTCGAGGCGCAGCTCGATGACACGGTCGTAAAGTCCCCGGTGGACGGTCTGGTCGTCTACAGGTCGTTCGAGTCGGGGGAGACCGTTGGGCCTGGCAAATCCATCTACACGGTGGACGTGCTCAAGGACGTATGGGCGCGCATCGATGTGGAGGAGACCTACGTACGGAGGATAAAGGTCGGGGACAGGGCCGGGATAAGCTTTACGGGAGGGGGCGGCAAGGTCTTCGAGGGTACGGTCGTCGAGATAGGCGAGGTGGGCGGTTTCGCCACGCAGAGGGACGTCACCCGCGGCCACGCCGATATAAAGACATTCAGGGTAAAGACAAGGGCGGAAAACCCGGCAGGCCTCCTGAAGCCGGGGATGACCGTAAACGTCAGGATATATTTCAGTAAGTAGCATGGCCCCAGCCATAGAAATATCGGACATAGCCAAGGTCTACGGTAATGTGACCGCCCTGCAGGGGGTCTCTATTTCCATACCCGAGGGGGATTTTTTCGGCCTCCTCGGCCCCAACGGCGCGGGCAAGACCACCCTGATAAGGATATTGACCACCCTTATAAGGCCGACGCGGGGGTCCGCGCGGATAATGGGGTATGACGTCGTTGAGGACAGGGCGCTGGTGCGCACAAAGATAGGCGTGGTCCCGCAGGCCATGACAAGCGACCTCGACCTGACGGCCAGCGAGACTATGGCCATATACGCGAGGTTCTACGGGATGCGCAGGGAGGAGAGGGTCGAGCGGTCCGAGGAGCTTCTTACGATGGTGGGGCTCAGGGACAGGCAGGATGACCTTGTGGCGACCTACTCCGGCGGGATGAGGAGAAGGCTTGAGATAGCCCGCGGGCTTGTGCACAAGCCCTCCGTCCTCATACTCGACGAGCCTACCATAGGGCTCGACCCCCAGAGCCGCCACGTCGTATGGGAGCTTCTTGAGAAGTTCCGCGGCGCCGATAAGCTTACGATACTCCTGACCACCCATTACATGGAGGAGGCCGAGACTCTCTGCGACCATGTGGCTATAATAGATTACGGCAGGATAGCCGCCCTCGACACCGTGGAGGGGCTTAAAAGACAGATCCCACGGAAAGATACCGTGGAGCTTACGATAAGCGGCTGCGACGCGCAGAAGGCCGCTGATTGGGTAAAGGGACACCCGTCCGTCTCATCGTGCGCGATAAAGGGCGATACGCTGATAGTTTACGCCGAGAACGGCGCAAAGGCCATCCCGGAGTTCGTTGAGGGTTTGAAGGGCCTCGGCGCCGGCGTGGTAAAGGTCATCTTGAAGCAGCAGACGCTTGAGGACGTCTTCATACATTTCACCGGACGGCCCATCAGGGACGAGGAGGCGAAGAAGGTGAGCTTCCTCCTCGGGGCCGGTGTCCCGACGAAGTGGGGCAGGTAGCCGGGGGCATCGCGCTCCGGCGCCCGTGGAGGCCAAACCGTAATTCCCGCATAGGGTACGAGAGATGCAGCGTTTCTTCGCCATATTCGAAAGGGATTTAAGGAAGTTCCTGAGAAACCCGCTTGTCGTGGCGATGAGCCTGCTCATGCCGATAATATATCTTGTCATACTCGGCAATTCGTTCCAGGGTGAGCTTAAGAATCTGCCCCTTGCGCTCATAGACCTCGACAACGGGCCTTACGCCGTGAGGATGGCCGAGATGCTCCGCTCAATCGAGGCCGGGCCCAGGACCATAAAGGTCTTGAGGGTCGCCGACCAGGGGCAGGCGATGAGCGGGCTTAAGAGCGGGGAGTTCAAGGCGGTGCTGGTCATCCCCCGCAACTTCAGCAGGGACGTGGAGCGCGGCGTAAGGAGCGAGATCGGGCTCTTCCTCGACAACGCGGAGAACATCTCCGCCGCCTCGGTCCAATCCGCCGTCTTGAGGGCGATGCCGGAGATACAGAGGGAGTTCATACCCGTGCGCTTCGAGCGCTCCGGGGTCTTCCTGAGGGAGGTCGAGCTCTATAAGAAGATAGACTACGACCAGACGCTCATCCCCGGGGTCATCATCATGGCCATATTTTTAGGGGCGATGACAACGGGGGCCTTTAACATGGTCATGGACAGGTTCCTCGGGGTGGAGGAGAGCTACTTCCTCACCCCTCTTACAAAGGGCGATATCGTCATCGGCCTTACGGCGAGCGGGCTTTTTATAACGACCATTCTGGCGATGCTCGTTCTCCTCCTCAGTTCCATCATATCCGGCATATACCTCTGGAGGATGCTCTCGCCGGCCAACTTATTGCTGGTAGTCCTCATAATAGTACTCTCAACGCTCGGCATACAGGGGTTGATGTTCATAATAATGGGCAGGATAAACCACCCGAGGATAGTAGGGGTGCTCGGCGGTTTTTTAAACGTGATATTCTTCTTTCCGAGCGGCGCCATATACCCGGTGGAGAGCTTCCCGCGCTGGCTCAAGGCCTTCTCCATGGTAAACCCGGAGACCTATTCGGTCCACGCGCTCAGGGCCGTGCTTTTCAAGGGCGTCAGCTACTACGCCGTAAGGGGCGACCTGCTCTTTCTTGCGGTCTTCGCCGCCTGCTCGATAACCGCGGGCATGATTCTTTTCAAGCGTGCGATGTAGGCCCGGGGGTTGAAAAGCGCCGTTCTTGTGCTGATATCGTCTTACGCTGAAAATAAAACGGAAGGGGGCAGGCAAATGGAGCCCAAAAAGGTAAAAGACGGCATATTCTGGGTGGGGGCCGTGGACTGGGACAGGAGGCTTTTCGATTCCCTGATACCTCTGCCCGACGGCACGAGCTATAACGCCTACCTTGTGAAGGGCGGCGAAAAGACCGCCCTGATAGACACCGTGGACCCGTCCAAGACAGAGGCGCTTCTCTCACAGCTTGCAGGCGTGGATAGGATAGATTACATCGTCTCGCAGCACTCCGAGCAGGACCACTCGGGGTCCATCCCCCACGTCCTTGAAAGGTACAGGGAGGCCGTGGTCGTCACAAGCCCCAAGGGCAAGGAGTACCTGATCGACCATCTCCACATACCGGGGGAGAGGGTGGTGACAATAGCCGACGGCGAGACGCTCCTCCTCGGGAATAAGACCCTTGAGTTCCTCCACACCCCCTGGGTGCACTGGCCCGAGACCTTCACCACGTATCTCAGGGAGGATAAAATACTCTTCACGTGCGACCTCCTCGGTTCCCACCTCGCGTCATCGACCCTCACCATAGACGAGCACTGGAAGGCGTGCGAGGCCGCCAAGAGGTATTACGCCGAGGTCATGATGCCTTTCAGGACAAGCATAAGGAAGCACATGGAGAGGTTCTCGCGGTACGAGGTCGAGGTCATAGCCCCGAGCCACGGCCCCGTGCACGACCATGTGGACTGCATAATAGAGTCGCACATGGACTGGATATCCGACAGGGTCTCCAACACGGTCGTCATCCCGTACGCGTCCATGCACGGCTCAACCGAGAGGATGGTCGACCACCTGACCGAAGGGCTCATCCAGAGGGGCGTGAAGGTCGAGAGGTTCAACCTCGCCTGCGCCGACACCGGGAAGCTCGCCATGGCCCTTGTAGACGCGGCCACTATCGTTGTCGGGTCCCCGACGGTGCTTACCGGGGCGCACCCGCTCGTCATATCGGCGGCGTTCCTCGCCAACGCCCTGAGGCCAAAGCTCAAGTTCGCCTCGATCATCGGGTCCTACGGCTGGGGCGGTAAGATGGTGGAGCAGATAGCCTCCACGATCTCGAACCTCAAGGTGGAGATGATCGAGGCGGTGATGGTGAAGGGATGCCCGCGGGAAGAGGACTTCAAGAGGCTCGACGGCCTGGCCGCTCAGATTGCGGAGAGGCACAGGGCGAACAATATAGTCTAAACGTATTGACAGGCTGTGGAAAAAGTCTTTTAGCCTGTCATTCTGAGCGTAGCGAAGAATTTTTCTCTTCCGGCGGGTTCAGGTTTGCAACCTGAATCCTGAAATGCATAGCGAGCGCATTCCCCGCAGCTTGCTGCGGGGAGCTTCAATTTCGTATGGAAACCACAAATCATTCGGGTTCAATCTGCAAGATTGAACCAGCCAGGAGTAAACAGATGGAAAAAAGGAGATGCTAAATATGAAAAAGTATCCAATTCTTCTGGCTTTGTTTCTTTCCATTTTTGCCTTATTTTACGCCATACCCTGCTCGGAGGCGGCTGGTTTAAGATTATGATAAATGATAGGTATGGATGTCCGCAGATGTCCACGGATGTCCGGTGATGTAGGAGGGGTATGAGCCAAGACGTCCAGCAGTCAAGTAGGGTGGGCTCCGCCCACCATAAATAGATTTTTACCGGAGCATGGATGTCCGACTATAGAAGAGCGCGTGGCGGAAGCACCTATTTTTTTACGGTGGTGACATACGGAAGACAACCGATCCTTTGCCTGGCGGATTCGATAAAGGCCCTGAGCGAAGCCATAAGCGAGGTGAAGGAAGAACGGCCTTTTGAAGCAAAGGCTTGGGTGCTGTTGCCCGACCACCTTCATTGCGTCTGGGAGCTTCCCGAAGGGGATTTGGATTATTCTGTCAGGTGGGCTTTGATCAAGAAGGGCTTCACAAAGAGAATGAAGGGGCGTATTGAAACACCTCGTCCGAACCTTTCACGTATAAAGCACAGGGAGGCATCCGTCTGGCGGAGACGTTTCTGGGACCACCAGATAAGGGACGAGGCGGACCTACGCATGCATTGCGACTATATTCACTATAACCCCGTCAAGCACGGTTTGGTTGATTCGCCGATGGACTGGAAACATTCGACATTTCATAGATACGTAAAAGAAGGCCTATACACTGAGGACCGGGGCGGTAGCGAAGTTGAGCTTTTAGGGGCGGGCGGAGAGTAATTAGATGGTGGGCGGAGCCCACCCTACAGGGCTGATAGTTTGACGATATGATTTTGACGGAGCCGCAATATGAAGTCCTACCGCAAAGAGCTCTTTTTCCATCTTGAACGGAGGCGCGGGTTTGTAAACATCACCCCCGATGTGCAGGCGTGCGTGGATGAGAGCGGGGTCAGAGAGGGCCTTGCGCTCGTAAATTCCATGCATATCACCTCTTCGGTATTCATCAACGACGACGAGTCCGGGCTCCACCACGACTTCGACAGCTGGCTTGAGAAGCTCGCCCCGCATGAGCCGGTGTCGTCATACCGCCACAACGACACCGGCGAGGACAACGCGGACGCGCACCTGAAGCGGCAGATCATGGGCAGGGAGGTCGTGGTGGCCATAACAAAGGGAAGGCTCGACCTCGGCACGTGGGAGCGGATATTCTACGGCGAGTTCGACGGCGGGAGGAGAAAAAGGGCGCTCGTAAAGATAATAGGGGAGTGAGGCTTTTTTACGGAGGCGGGAGTTTTCTCCCGCCTCCGTATACCTTAATCAACATGCATGGCGAGTGCATTCCCCGCGGCTTGGGCCTATGGGAGCTTCAATGGCAGGATTGTTGTATAAATCTACGCACAAAATCTAACAGGGGGAAAAGTAACGATGCGCGCTAAAACATTCATGTCGAGTATAACGGCTCTTCTTGTAATAACCGCTTCCGGTGTAATCGCCGGGTCGGCGGCACACGCCGGGGACAACCATGAAACCACGCCGAATTCATCCGCGGCGGAGATATCGCCGGACTCCGCGCTTGAAGCCGCGGGGACATATACTGTTGCGGAAATCTACTCCAAAAAATCCGAGCTGAAGGGGCGTCTTGTTAAAGTCCGCGGGAATGTCGTCAAAGTATCGCAGAATATAATGGGGAGGACATGGGTTCATATTCAGGACGGCACAGGATCCGAAGGCGGTAATAAGGTTGTTTTCAGGACTCGGGATGAGTCGCCTGCCGTCGGGTCTGTTGTTACCGCCCAGGGGACGCTTGAAACGGATAAGGATTTCGGGTTTGGATACTTTTATTCCGTCATTGTCGAAGATTCAACCTTTTCAAAATAACAGCTCTTTCTGTCTATTTTTTGCGGCGGCGGGAGTTTTCTCCCGCCGCCTTATGCCTTTTTGAACATGCATAGCGAGCGCGTTCCCCGCAAGCCAAGCTGCGGGGTCAAGCGAGCGAATAGAAATAGATACTTCCTTATATGTCGAAGATTAAGCGCGGCTTGCCGCGGGGGGCTTCAACATGCGGTTTGAATCGCCGTCAGGAGGAAACTCCCGACGGCAGTGGAAATAAAAAAAAGGAGGCTCGGATGCAACACAACGACGTCTTTGCGGAAAAGGTCTTCAACGACAAGGATGTGAACGTGGTCACAAACATAAAGACGGAGCGGCTGACCCAGGTCACCTATTACATGAGGGCCGGGCAGATGCTCGACTACCACAGGCACCCGGAGGGCGACCAGGTCTTCTTCACCCACGAGGGCACGGGCGTCTGCTACGCCGAGGAAGGCAGGGAGGAGGCCGTCAGACTCAGGCCCGGCGTTATCGTCCTCGCGCCCAAAGGCGTCTGGCACAAGCTAATAGCCACAACCGACCTTATCGTATCGGCGGCCACAACGCAACCCGCCGGGTTTGAGAAGAGGTGATATTTGCGGCGGCGGGAGGGAACTCACGACGGTGCTGGAAATGAATATTTTTCAGGAGCAAGCGGGTCACACCCGCCGAATGGTTGTTTGATATCCGGCGGGTTACGGCTTACGCCTAACCCGCCCTGTAGGGTGAGGCTCCGCCCCCCCCTCCTACCCCCCTACTGGCGGGTTCAATCTTGCAGATTGAACCCGAATGATTCGTGGCTGCCATATCGAAATTCAGCATGGTAGGATGGGCTGATGCGAAGCGAAGCCCATCGGTCATGTTTTGATGATTAGCGCAGCAAGGGCGGGGTGCACCCGCCGAATGGTTATCTGATATCCGGCGGGTTACGGCTTACGCCTAACCCGCCCTGTAGGGTGAGGCTCCGCCCCCCCCTCCTACCCCCCTCCTGGCGGGTCAGGTTGCAAACCTGAACCCGCCAGCCGGAGTTTCCTCCCGCCACCTAAAAAATACAACCCCTCCTACCCCCCTATAAGGCTCATCGTCCGGCTGCACCGTTTAAAGATGTTCTCGTTTATGTAGTGCCGTTCCGGCTTCTCCTTCACGGCCTTGAAGAGGAGCGCCTCGACCGCCTCGTCGCTTGAGCCGTCCCTGAGGGCCGTTCTTATGTCTATCTCGTTGTCCGAGAAGAGGCAGGTCCGGAGCTTCCCGTCGGCGGTGAGCCTGAGTCTGTTGCATGAGCCGCAGAAGTGCTCGGAGACCGGGCTTATGAAGCCGACCTCGCCGGGGCCGTCCTTGAATTGGAACCTTCGCGCCGGGCCCGCCCCGTCCCTTGTGATCCGCACGGGCTCAAGCGGGGCTATGCGGGCCTCGATAATCTCCTTCAACTGCCTTGCCGAGAGGCACTTGTCCCTCTGCCAGCCCTCCGAGGAGTTGAACGGCATGTACTCTATGAACCTTACGTGGTAGGGTTTTTCGAGCGAGAGCCTGGCGAAATCCACCACCTCGTCGTCGTTAAAGTCCTTTATGACGACCATGTTTATCTTCACGGGGACGAGCCCTGCCCCGTGCGCCTCTTCGATCCCGTCGAGCACGTCCTTCAAGTTGTCCCCGCGCGTCATCTTTAAAAAGCGCTCCCGATTCATGGAGTCGAGGCTGACGTTGACCCGCTTGAGCCCCGCGTCCTTGAGCCTCTGGGAGTACTCCTTCAGCAGTACCCCGTTGGTCGTCAGGCTCAGGTCATCTATGCCGGGGATGGAGGAGAGGTCCCTTAAAAACTCCCCTATGCCCTTCCTGACGAGCGGCTCTCCGCCGGTGACCCGTATCTTCGTCACTCCGTGTCCGGCGGCTATGCGCGCCACCCTCATGAGTTCTTCGTAGCGCAGTATCCCCTGGGGCTCCATCAGGTCTATGCCCTGCGGGGGCATGCAGTAGACGCACCTCAGGTTGCACCTGTCCGTGACGGATATACGCAGGTAGTCTATCCTGCGCTGGTATGTGTCTTTAAGTTCTTCCATTCGTACGTCAGTCCGCGTATTCCTCAGGCTCAGCCCTTTTAACCCTGGCAGGGCTGGAACCGGTGTCCATCATGAAGAAGTCCGATGCGCGCGATTTGCCCTTGTCCGTCGATGCCTCGGCCGGGGCAGTGCCGGTCTTGAAGACCTCGAAGACCGCGTCCGCTGTCGCGGGCCCGGCAAGAAGCCCTGTCTCCGGGTCTATCTTGGCGTACTCGAGCCCCTCCGGGGCCTGGAAGTTCCTCACAGGCATGGGAGAGGCAGCCTCTTTCATGAACTTCAACCATATGGGCAGGGCCGCCCTTCCGCCGGTCTCGCCCCTTCCGAGGGGCTTTTCATCATCATAACCTATCCACGTCCCGGCCGCAAGACCGGGGACATAACCGATGAACCACGCGTCGTTCAGGTTGTTGGTCGTGCCCGT
>JACRNN010000076.1 GCA_016234955.1 Deltaproteobacteria bacterium
CACCGGCAAGGAGACGAACGCCAGGGCCATGGCCCAGCTCGTCTCCAACGAGTACCTCAACGACCTGCGCAAGATCATCGCGGGGGAACCCTTCTCCTCGCTCCGTCTGATAACGGCAACCACGGACATATACAACAAGGGGCAGGCGTTGAGCGAAGGGGCGCTAAAGGCATACATGAAGGAGAACAAGGGCGCAAGGTGGTTCTTCAACAAGACCGTCGAGGTGAAGTCGCTCGACGAATCGATCCGGGAGAACTGCTTCTTTACGACGGACGTGCTCGAGTTCTGGTTCGGCCATGAGGTGCACAAGGGCGGCGAGTACATCGAGGCCTTCCACAAAAGCGGGGAGATGGTGTTCAAGGGGTTCGAGGCGGCCCCGCCGACCGTGGTCTACGAGATATTGAACGTAGAGGGGGAACTGTTCAGGGCCATCCTCAAGCACCACTTCAGGCAGTGGTTTGAGGAGTCAAAGGCCGCAAAAGAGAGCGCGAACGCGCCTGTTTCCTATCTTCTCTGAAAAAAGGGTGGCGGCGCGGGACAAAGGATGGCGGAAGGGATGGCCCGCGGCGAGCGCCCCGGCGCCGCCGTAGGGTTGCGCCATACAACATAGCCCTTGCAAGGAGGTGAGAAATCTGATTCCGACGGCTTTTGAAAAAATAAAAAATATTCTTACGGAGCTTAAGCCTTTTTTAATGGAAAGATACAAGGTCAAAAATATCGGCATCTTCGGTTCTTATGTCAGGGGCGAACAAAAGAAAAGAAGCGACCTGGATATACTCGTTGACTTTGATGAGCCGATAAGCCTTCTTAAATTTATCGAACTGGAGAATTATCTCCGTGAAAATATCGGGCTTAAGGTAGACCTTGTCATGAAAGACTCTTTAAAGCCGAGAATAGGAAGCCACATCATAAAAGAAGTGGTGAATATATGAAAAGGGAGTTTTTGGATTACGTGGACGATGTCATTGATGCCATGTCAAAGATCCAAAAATTCACAGAGGCGATGGGGTACGAAGACTTTATCAAAGACGATAAAACCGTCTTCGCGGTCACAAGGGCGATAGAAATTATCGGGGAGGCTGTAAAGAAGATGCCTGCAACGGTAAGAAAACGCTATCCGCAAATTCCATGGAAAGAAATGGCAGGGATGAGAGACAAACTGATCCATGAGTATTTTGGAGTAAATCTCCGGGCTATTTGGGAAACCGCAAAAAACGATATCCCCGCCATAAAGCCCGTATTTGACAAGATCAGAGAAGATTCTCGGGGATAGGGACAAACCGAAAGAAGCGGGTTCAGGGTGCAACCCTGAACCCGCGAGGGGCGGGGAGATGGTGTTCAAGGGGTTCGAGGCGGCCCCGCCGACCGTGGTCTACGAGATATTGAACGTAGAGGGGGAACTGTTCAGGGCCATCCTCAAGCATCACTTCAGGCAGTGGTTTGAGGAGTCAAAGGCCGCAAAAGAGAGCGCGAACGCGCCTGTCTCCTATCTTCTCTGAAAGAGGGGTGGCGGCGCGGGACAAAGTTCTGTAGGGCGGGCTCCGCCCGCCATTTAGTTGATTTCGCCGGAGCGTGTTCCACGCCCCGCCCCGCTATCCCCCGCGGCCCTTTTTCCTATCGCCTCGTTCATGGACCCGGTCCTGTAGCCCTGCAGGTCGAGCGTTACGTAGACGAACCCTATCTTCTTAAAACCCTCGACTATACGTCCACGCAAGGATTCGTTTAAAAACATCGGTATCTCCCCGGCGTCCACCTCTATCCGGGCGGTATCCCCGTGGTACCTGACCCTGAACTGCCGGAACCCGAGCGCCCGCAGGATGTCTTCCCCCTTTCCTACCTTATCGAGCCGCTCCTCCGTTATGCGGGTGCCGTAGGGGAACCTCGAAGAGAGGCACGCGAAGCTCGGCTTGTTCCACGTCGGCAGGCCGAGCCCTTTGCTCAAAATCCTTATCTCCGCCTTTGTCAGCCCCGCCTCCTGCAAAGGGCTCCTGACGCCCAACTCGTTGGCGGCGGCGTGGCCGGGGCGGTAATCGCCGAGGTCGTCGGAGTTCGAGCCGTCGGCCACGCACCCCAAGCCCATCTCGCGCGCCTTGTCGAGCGCGATCTTAAAGAGCTCGCTCTTGCAGTAATAGCACCTCTTGTCGGTATTGTCGGCGAAGTTCGGTATCTCAAGCTCGTTGGACTCCACCACTATATGCCTTACGGACATGGCGCGCGCCAGGGCGCAGGCCTCGTTGAACTCCCTTTCAGGGTACGTCGGGGACGTTGCCGTGACAGCCGCCGCGCGCTCCCTTAGCGTGTCATGGGCCGCCCTCAGGAGGAACGTGGAATCGACCCCGCCGGAGAAGGCCACGAGGACCGACCCCATGCCGCGGATTATCTCCTTGAGCCTCTCGAACTTGGCGACGGCGGACGGACTCGCGGCCGTGCCGCCTAAGTCCTCTTCGCGAATGCCGGCCTTCAAGGGTAGCTCCAATGAAGGCTTCCGGCCCGGGGCCGGGACGCGGCCCTGCTTCAGCATACGCGCGCGCCCTCGATATCGGCCTCGCCCGCGGCATCGAAGACCTCGAACTCCCTGATAACCCCGTCCCTTTCAGCCCTGACGTAGCGCCGGCCCTGGGCCTTTTCATTGGCGTATCTGACGATAAGGCCGGCGGCAAAGTCGATGACGCCGCTCCCGGCCTCGCCGTTTACAAGGGCCAGCGGGCCGGGGAAGCCGGCAGGCTCAAGGAGCGTGTCACCGGGTTCCACGGCGTTTCTTATCTTCAGATTTTCCGCCTCGTCCCTGCCGAGGATTACCTTGACCCCCTCGTACCTGAAGTGCCTGCCCGTCTTGAGGTTCAGGAGGTCCTTCTTCGTGACGTCCAACTTGTGATCGAGGAGGTCCCTCACCTTTTTGGAGAACATCTTGTCGGTAAGGAGACACCCGCCGGAGGGGCACGGGTAGTCGTTGATATTGAGCTCTTCGGCAAGGTCTATCTGGCCGCGCCTCGACCTGCCGAGCATTGAGAGGAGCTTGTCCCTGTCCACAAGCCCGGTATTCTCCGGGATGGTGGGCTCAAGCTGTTTCGCGCAAAGGGGCCTCAATATCAGGCCCTCAAGCCCGCTCTCCCTCTCTATCACCCTGAAGGCGTCCTTGCGCTGGCTCATCGGCCTCTGGCCGAGCACCTCCCCGGTTATGATGAACGACGCCCCTATCTCCTCCATGTAGCCCCTGGCCTGCC